>NZ_JBEXCY010000010.1:0-130782 GCF_040605515.1 Dactylosporangium sp. NPDC005572
GCCGCGGGTGAGCTTGCGCGGCTGGCCGCGGCGGAAGATCCACATGATCGCGAGCATCACGATGCCGCCCAGCAGGAAACCGACCAGGGGCGAGGCGATCATCGGGATGATGACCTTCTCCAGGATGCCGGCCCAGAGCACCTCACCGTCGTGGCCCAGCCAGATGGCGCCGAGGGTGGCGCCGACCAGGCCGCCGAAGAGGGCGTGGGACGAGGACGAGGGGATCCCGAAGTACCACGTGATCAGGTTCCAGGTGATCGCGCCGACGACGCCGGCGAACACGACGCCCAAGCTTGCGATGCCGGCGGGGAGGTCGATGATGCCGCTGCCGACCGTCTTGGCGACGTGACCGCCCAGGTGGGCGCCGACGAAGTTGCCGACCGCGGCCATGAGCAGGCCGGTCCGCGGGGTGAGGGCACGGGTCGACACCGAGGTGGCGATGGCGTTGGCGGCGTCGTGGAATCCGTTGGTGTAGTCGAAGGCCAGCGCCACCACGATGACGGCGACGACCGCGACGAGCTGTGCGTCGATGACTAGGACTCCTTGACCACGATCGTCTCGACCGTGTTCGCCACGTGCTCGAAGGCGTCGCAGGCCGCCTCCAGCTCGTCGACGACCTCCTTCATCTTGAGGACCGTCAGCGCGTCGTACTCGCCGGAGAACAGCCGGACGAGGGCCATCCGGTAGGCGCTGTCGCCCTCGTTCTCCAGCCGGTTGCACTCGACCCAGTAGTCCTCGAGGTCCTTCATCGTCTTCAGCCGGGGCATGGCGTCGGCGGTGAGGCGGGACTGCTGGTCGAGGACCTTGACGATCTCGTGGATCTCGCGCGGGAGCGTGGGCAGCTTGGTGAGGCCGTAGAGGTACAGGAGGCTCCCGACCGCCTCCAGGTGGTCCATGACGTCGTCGAGCAGCGACCCGAGCCGGTAGATGTCCTCGCGGTCGAACGGGGTGATGAAGCTGGAGTTGATCTTCTTGTACAGCTCGTGGGTGATCGCGTCGCTGTCGTGCTCGACCTCGACCAGGCGCTCGCTGATCGACTGCACGTCGGCGCCCGGCAGGGCCAGCTCCGAGAGCAGGTCGGTGCCCTTCACGAGGTTCGCGGCCGCACGGCTGAAGAACTCGTAGAACGAATCGTCGCTGGGACGCAGCCTCAACCGCACAGCATGACCTCGATCGTCAATCAACGGGGCACCGGTCATCCCCGGCTGGGGGAATCGTAGGGGTAAGCCTAGATCGACGCCGAGGCGCCAGCCCCCGCCAGCTGGCCGTTCATGTCGCGTTTACCTGTGGTTCACCTTGAACTGGTTGCCCGCTCCGGCGTGTACCGCGCCATTCCGTGCGGTGCTTGAACTCGCGCTGGACCGGCCGGCGGAGGAGCTGCGCGGTGCCGGCTGCCGGTCGGGTTGGCCTCGGCCGCCGAGAATGTGGTGAGGATCGCACTGCGTGGGCGCCGGGGCCGCCTTGCTCATTTGAAAATCGCACTTAATGCGCATATCGCCCGTCTGGCGAAGGCTGGTTGAATTGACGCGTGACGGACGCGTTCAGCGCGCATCGGGGCCACCTGTTCGGCGTCGCGTACCGGATGCTGGGCAGCCGGGCCGACGCCGAGGACGTGGTGCAGGAGGCCTGGCTGCGGTACGCGGCGGCGGACCAGGACCGGATCGTCGACCTGCGGGCCTGGCTGACCACCGTGACCGGGCGGCTGTGCCTCGACGTGCTGCGGTCCGCGCGGGTGCGGCGCGAGGCGTACGTGGGGCCGTGGCTGCCCGAGCCGATCGTGGAGCGCCTGCCCGACCAGGGCGCCGACCCGGGCGAGTCGGTCGCGCTCAGTGAGAGCGTCAGCCTGGCGTTGCTGCTGATCCTCGACACGCTCAGCCCGGAGCAGCGGGTGGCGTTCGTGCTGCACGACGTGTTCGCGGTGCCGTTCGGTGAGGTGGCGGGCACCCTCGGTACCACTGCTGAAAACGCCAGACAGCTGGCGTCCCGGGCGCGGCGGGCCGTCTCGGCCGGCGAACACCGTCACACCACGTCACGCGCCCGGCAGGCGGAGGTGTTCGCCGCGTTCACCGCGGCCGCCTCCGGTGGTGACCTCGACGCCCTGCTCAAGGTGCTCGCGCCCGACGTCGTCGCGATCGGTGACGGCGGCGGGGTCGCCCAGGCGGCGAAGCGGCCGATCGAGGGCGCGCTGCAGGTGGGCCGGTTCGTGCTCGGCCTGTTCCGGCAGGCGCAGCGGCACGGCTGGGAGGTGATGCCGGCGCTGGTCAACGGCGACCTGGGGATCGTGGTGCGGATGGGGGACGGCTACGCGGTGTCGAGCGTGTCGATCAGCCCGTCGGGGTTGGTGACGGGCCTGTTCAACCAGCTCAACCCCGCGAAGCTGCACGGGTTAGCTGACGAGTTCTAGCCATTCGTGGTACTTCGAGCCGAACGGTTCGTTGCGGTCGCGCACGTTCTCGAACAGCCACGCGGCGCTGGCCTCGGCCTCGGCCACCACGTCGGCCGGATAGGCGTACTTGACCTGGTGGGCGGCGAACTCGTCCTCGTCGAGGAGCTCCACGGCGCCGGCTCGCCTGCGCCGCACGTCGAGGTCGAGGTCGATCGCGGTGACCTCGGTCTCACCGAGCCAGTGCGGCACGGTGGTGATGTCGCAGTAGATCTCCGTGCGGTGCGGCGCGGCGTTGAAGCAGGCCGTCCACCAGCTCTGCCGCGGGAAGAGCAGCACGTGCGGGCCCTCCACCGGGCCGGTGCGCGTCGGTCCACGGTGGACGATCGTGCCGCTGTCGGCGCCGACCCAGATGCCGTGGTCGTCCTCGCCCAGGAGCCTCGTCTCGTAGTTCCAGTGGAGCGATCCGTCGAACTTGCGGTAGACGACACGCACTTGGGTCATGGAGGAATTCTGTCGTACGTGGCGAGTAGCGTGCGTTGGCGTGAAAGCCTCCGTCTCCGACCTTCTCGCCGCGGCCGTCGGCGCGGTGCCCGGCGGCGCCGAGCGGCCCGGGCAGCAACGGATGGCCGAGGCCATCGCCACCGCCGCCGACCGGGACGAGCACCTGCTCGTGCAGGCCGGCACGGGCACCGGCAAGTCGCTGGCCTATCTGGTGCCGTCGCTGCTGGTGAAGGGGCCGGTGGTGGTGTCGACCGCCACGCTGGCGCTCCAGTCGCAGCTGGTCGACCACGACCTGCCGCGGCTCGCCGAGGCGGCCGAGCCGATCCTGGGCCGCCGGCCGACGTTCGCGGTGCTGAAAGGGCGCCATCACTATCTGTGCCTGGCCCGGCTGGAGGGCACGTCGGCCGACGAGCCTGACGACGCGCTGTTCGACGTGGGCGAGACCAGGCAGACGAAGTGGCTCGGCGAGGCGGGCCGGCTCGGCAAGCACATCGACCGGCTGCGCGACTGGGCGATGGAGACCGAGACCGGCGACCGCGACGAGCTCGACCCGGGCGTCGACGACTCGGCCTGGAAGATGGTCTCGATGCCGGCCCGCGAGTGCGTCGGTGCGCAGCGCTGCCCCTATGGCGCGGAGTGCTTCGCCGAGGCGTCCCGGGCCCGCGCCCGCGAGGTCGACGTGGTGGTGACCAACCACAGCCTGCTCGCCGTCGACATGCTCTCCGGCCGGCAGATCATCCCGCCGCACGACCTGCTGGTCGTCGACGAGGCGCACGAGCTGGCCGACCGGGTCAGCTCCGCGTCGCAGGCCGAGCTGACCCCCGACCTGCTCGAGCGGTCCGCGCGCCGCTGCCGGTCCTATGTCGACGACGACGTGGCCGACCGCCTGATGGAGGCCGGCGACGCGCTCACGGTCGCCCTCGCCGACGCCCCGCCCGGCCGGCTCACGGGCGCACTGCCGACCCCGCTCGCCGAGGCCCTCACGCTGCTCGACGCGGGCGGCCGCAAGGCGCTCGACGCGATCGGCGACGTCAAGGCCGACGACAGCGATCCGGTCCGCAAGCAGCAGGCCAAGACGATGATCAGCGACCTGACCAAGATCGCGCAGCGCATGCTCGCCAACGCCGACCACGACGTCACCTGGATCGAGCGCGACGACCGCGGCCGCCGCGCCGTCGTCATCGCGCCGCTGTCCGTCGCCGGCACCCTCAACATCCACCTGTTCCACGAGCGGACGGTCGTGGCCACCTCGGCCACCCTCGCGCTGGGCGGCCAGTTCGACACCGTGGCCCGCTCCCTGGGCCTGCCCGTGGCGCCGCCCGCGTCGCCGGCCGCCCCCGGCTCCCCGGCCGACGCCGCGCGCGAGGCGGTCATCCGCGCCGACGCCGCCCGCGACGAGCTGCCCTGGAGCTCGCTCGACGTCGGCTCCCCGTTCGACTATGCGAAGCAGGGCATCCTCTACGTCGCGGCCCACCTGCCCCGCCCGCAGACCTCCGGCCTGCCCGACGCGACCGCCAACGAGATGGTCGAGCTGGTGGAGGCCCTGGGCGGCCGCGCCCTGGGCCTGTTCTCGTCCCGCCGCGCCGCTGAGCGCGCCGCCGAGGTCCTCCGCGCCCGCACGCCCGGCATCAAGATCCTGCTGCAGGGCGAGGAGGCGCTGCCGATCCTGGTCCGCAAGTTCCGCCAGGACCGCAACAGCTGCCTGCTCGGCGTCATGTCCCTGTGGCAGGGCGTCGACGTCCCCGGCGACGCCTGCCAGCTGGTCATCATCGACCGCCTCCCGTTCCCCCGCCCCGACGAGCCGCTGGCCGCCGCCCGCTCCGCCGCCGTCGACGCCTCGGGCGGCTCGGGCTTCGCCGCGATCAGCGTCCCGATCGCCGCGGTCCGCCTGGCCCAGGGCGTGGGCCGCCTGATCCGCGCTGGCACGGACAAGGGCGTGGTGGCGGTGCTGGACTCCCGCCTGGAGACGGCCCGCACGTATGGCGCCTACCTACGCGCGTCCCTCCCCCCGTTCTGGTACACGACCAAGCCCGACCTCGTGCGAGGCGCCCTGAAACGCCTACGCGCCACGTAGCACCGGACTCCGCGCGGCCGGATTTCGGGCGGCGAGCTCTGTGCGGCGGGGCTGCGGGCTGTGGGTTTCGGGCTGCGGGCGGCGGGGTCCGTGCGGCGGGGTCCGTGCGGCGGGGTCCGTGCGGCGGGGTCCGTGCGGCGGGGCTGCGGGCGGCGGGGCTGCGGGCGGCGGGGCTGCGGGCGGCGAGGTCCGTGCGGCGGGGTCCGTGCGGCGGGGTCCGGGCGGCGGGGTCCGGGCGGCGAGGTCCGTGCGGCGAGGTCCGTGCGGCGAGGTCCGGGCGGCGGGGTCCGGGCGGCGGGGTCCGGGCGGCGAGGCTGCGGGTTTCGGGCTTCGCGGGCTGTGGCCTCTTGGGCTGTGGCCGCGGGACGTGATGGCGGCAAGCGGTGAGGCCGCTTTCGAATCGGGCCGGTCGGGCTGCCGGATTGTCGAGACCTGTCGCCGGAGCTGCGAGGGTTGCGTCGCTTTCCATGATCGATGGCGAGTTCTGGTTGCTATGACAGCCGGAACTCGCCATCGATCATGAGGTGGGCGGAGCGGTCTGCGAACGCCCGGCCGTGGCCCGAGAGCTGGCGCGCCGGGCGGCGGATTCAGATGGTGGCCGGCCGGTGGTGGAACTAGGTGGGCGGGGCTGTCGCCATGATCAAGGGAAACTTGTGGTCGCTATGGCAGCCAAACGGCTCCCTTGATCATGGGAACAAGCGGCGCGAGGGGTCAGCAGCCGGCTGTGGACGTGATGATCAGGGAGTCGGCGTCCTTGCGTAGGGTTACGCCGGCCGCGCCGGCGCGGTAGGCGAACAGTTTCTCGCTATCGAGGATCACCGCTGATGGCGGGACCGTCGTGCGGGCCTTTGCGTCGTCCGGAGTGGCGGCCTTCGCCTCCACCGTCCACAGCGCGCCGCCCGCCGGGCAGGTCAGGCGGTGCGTCCGCCATTCCGACGCCGGCTTGGCCAACGTGTCCAGCACCGCCTGGACCGGGGCGCGGTTGGCGTTCTGGGACTGTGGGGTCGCCTCCTCCACCGGGGCGTCCTGCACCCGGCAGCCCGTGTCCGCCGTGAACCGCAGCTGGCCCGGCGCCACCATCCCGCCCCGCAGCAGGACGAAGTTGCCCGCGTCCGCGCTCAGCGTGTGCGTGGTGACCGAGTGGCTGACCGACGCCTTGTACGACGCCGGGAGGGCGGCCTTGATGCGGTCGAGGGTGGGGCCCTCGTCGCTGCTCCTGACGTACACCATCAGGACCCTCTCGAAACGCGTGCCCTCGCGGGCCGACGTGACGCGGCAGCTCTGGTCGGTCCGTGTGTAGCCCGACAGGACCGCCACCGACGATGCCGGGTCGAGGGCCGAATAGACCGACCCCAGCGCGGCGTCGAGCGTGGGCAGGGCCTCGGCGATCGTCGTCTGGTCGCGCGCCGTGGGCGAATCGTACCGATACGAGAAGTACGCGAGCCCCGCGATGGCGAGCGCCCACGCGGCGGTACCGGCGATGATCCAGCGACGTTTCACGGCGGTCATCCTGCCAGTTGAGACGCGCGACGCCGCCCGCCGGGGTTGGGCCCGGCGAGCGGCGTCACGTTTCCCGGTAAGGTCTCAGCCGACTGAGACGGCGACCTCGTTGATGCCGCGGTCCGCGGCCAGCGTGGCGTCGCCGTTGCCCTGGCGGGACAGGGCGCGCAGCGTCCAGGTGCCCGGAGCGGCGAAGAAGCGGAACTGGCCGGCCTGCGAGGTGACGACCTCGGCCGTGAACTCGCCGGTGGAGTCGAGCAGGCGGACGTAGGCGCCGCCGACGGGGCCCTCGCCGGAGCTCACCACGCCGGTGATCACCGTCTCCTTCTCCACGTCGACGCTCGCCGGGATGGGCGCGCTCTGCTCGGGCGCGCCGCAGCTGTCAACAGTGCTCATGATCCGATCCCCTCTCAGGCCTGGCCGGGCTCGTCGCCGACCGCGACCGGCACGCCGACCAGCGAGCCGTACTCGGTCCAGGAGCCGTCGTAGTTGCGGACGTCGCCGTGGCCGAGGATCTCCTTCAGCACGAACCAGGTGTGCGAGGAGCGCTCGCCGATCCGGCAGTACGCGATGGTCGGCTTGCTGTCGTCGAGGCCGGCGGCGCCGTAGATCGAGCGCAGCTCGTCGTCGGACTTGAACGTGCCGTCCTCGTTCGCGGCCTTGCTCCACGGTACCGACAGCGCGGTCGGGATGTGGCCCGGACGCTGCGCCTGCTCCTGCGGGAGGTGAGCCGGCGCGAGCAGGCGGCCCGCGTACTCGTCGGGGGAGCGGACGTCGACCAGGTTGGCCACGCCGATCGCCTTGACGGCGTCGTCGCGGAACGCGCGGATCGACAGGTCCTGGTCATGGGCGGCGACGTAGGTGGTCGCGTCGCGGCTGACGTCGTCCTTGTTCAGCGGACGGGCGTCGAGCTCCCACTTCTTGCGGCCGCCGTCGAGCAGCTTGACGTCGCCGTGGCCGTAGAGCTTGAAGTACCAGTACGCGTAGGCCGCGAACCAGTTGTTGTTGCCGCCGTAGAGGATCACGGTGTCGTCGTTGGCGATGCCCTTGCTGGACAGCAGCGCCTCGAACTGCTCCTTGTTGACGAAGTCCCGGCGGACCTGGTCCTGCAGCTCGGTCTTCCAGTTGATCTTGACGGCATCAGGGATGTGGCCGCCGTCGTAGGCGGTGGTGTCCTCGTCGACCTCGACGAAGACGACGTGGTCGGCGCCGATGTTCTGCTCGGCCCAGTCGGCCGTGACCAGGGCGGACTCGCGACTCATGAGTGTTCTCTCTCCCAGGAAGGATTGGGGTGGGTCGAGTCGACACACGGGTCGGGGTGTGCACCACGCCGCGCGCGACCCGAGGGGACGGATCACGGTTTCGGCGATGGGTCTGCGTTGTCGGCGAGCAAAAGAATGCACCGCCCAGACCCATCGGTCTGGGGCGCCGCTGCCTCGAGCCGTTAAATGAGCACGCTGAGCAGCCGCACCGTCAGGAGCGGCAACACAGGCAGGTGGCCACGCGGCACAGGTCGACCGCGCGCCGTCGAGTGAGCAGCATGCTCATGGTCTGGCAGCCTAGCATCGCCGGGCGGGTCGGCCCAGCGTCCGCCAGGTCACTGTCCGGTCAGCTTGACGTTTTCCGCCGAGGCGGTGACCTGCAGTCCGGCGTCCGTGGTCTGGACATTGTTGATGACCAGGTTGTACGGAAGGCCGGGCAGACGCACCGTCACCTGGAGGCGGCTCTGGTTGGCCTTGATGAAGTTGGCGACGACCGGCGGCAGGTTCCCCTGCTCGGAGGTCACCTCATCGAGCTTGAGCCGGACCTTGCCGGTCTCGACGACCATGCTGCCGCGGGCGACGAGCGTGATCGTGAAGCCCTGGTACTGCAGCGGTATCCGTAGCTGGATCTTGTTGTTGACGACCTTGAGGTCGACCTGCGCCGGGTCGATCTGGGAGGGCAGCCCGGCCAGCTCCATCAGCGGGCGCACGTTCTCCCAGGTCATCGACGCCGTGCCGGTCACCAGCCCGGCGACCACGTCACCGCTGCCGTTCAGCAGGTCGCGGGCGTCCGCCTTGACCGAGCTCGCCTCCACGGTGAGGTCGTTGAGCTTGACGTTCTCCACCTGCGGCCGGTCGAGCGAGATGGTGATTTTTCTGTACTCCCCGGCCACGACCTGGGTCAGGAACGGGAACCCGGTCACGTCGACCCTGGGGTCGCCCTGGTAGGTCACCTTGTTGGCGGCCAGCTGGCTACGCGTCTCATCGGTGATGCGGTCCTCGGCCGCCGACGCCGCGATGCGGTCGACGACGAAGAGCACGCCGCACAGGATGATCGCCAGGACGACCAGCACGATGCCGGCCTTGGCCCCTCGACTCGCCGCCACGGCGCTCCCTTCCGAACATGACGCAGGCGTTCCCTCCGGGCCGCGGCCTTCGGCGCTTGGCCGGCTGGAACGGTCGTACCCAGTCACCAGGATTTCGTACCGTGGCAACCTCTCACAGGATCAGCAGCGAGCTGGCGACATAGGCGGCCGGCGCGGCGAACGCGAACGCGGCGATCGGGCCCTGGATGTGCCGCGCCAGCCAGAACGCCGGCTCGTCCCCGTCGATCACCCGGCTCGCGTCGGCATAGCCGACCGACAGGTCCACCATCACCGCGACGATCGCCGTGGCCAGGCCGGCCAGCGCGGCCCGGAGGGGATCGAGCCCGTCGAGGTAGTTGCCGATGGCGCCGGCCGCGGCGGTGCCGACCATCGCGCCGAGCACCACCCCGGCGCCGCCCCGCGGCACCTGCGGCGCGATGCGCGGCAGTGCCACGATCGCGTCGACGAACCGGGCGATGAACAGCGCGATCCCGGCGGCGGCCAGGCAGGCCACGATCGCCTGGGTGCCGTGCGGAATACGGCCGAGCACCACCAGGCTGGCCAGGGACACCACGCCGAGGGTGACGAGCAGCGAGGAGCCGAGCGACTCGGTGACCCGCTGGCGGCCGGCCGGGCGGGTGAGCTGCCCGACCACGCCGATGATGAAGCCGGCGGCGGTGACGTAGGCCAGCGGCGCGAGCGACGCCGGCCGGGTCCAGACCGCGGCGAAGTCGGTGCCGATGGCCACGGCCAGCCCGACCGTGGCGACCACCCGCGGGGCCGGCGGCCGGCTGGCGACCGTCCACACGCCGACGAACAGCGCCTGCACCCCGAAGATCACCACGGCGTACGACTCGTGGGGGGTCTGCGCGCCCACGACCAGGCCGACCATCACCAGCGCGGCGAACCCGGCGATGCCGAGCGACAGCAACCGCCGGACCGGCGGCAGCGGCAAGGGGTCGTCGGCGGCCGGCTCGTCGTCCTCCCGGTGGCGGCGGGACGCCGGCTCGGCGGCCGGAGGCCAGGCGCCGTGGTCCTCGGCGGGGGGCGGGGTAGCGGGCACGCCCCGATCGTGCCAGAAGGTGGGATCCCGGGGCCGCACGGGTGGGGCCCTTATCATGTCGACGGAAACGGTGGGGTGTGGCTCACCCAACTGTCTCGAACTGCGGTTGGGCCGCTAGCAAAACGTCAATACTCAGATATTCTCGTGCGGGATACACCCACAACCCGTCAGAGTCGCCGGGACAATGCGCCGCGGCGACGGAGGTGACTCGTGGAGATTCTGCTGCTGACTGCGGCACCCGCGGGACAGGTGGTCCTACCGGGCCTCGACCTGCTGCCCCACACGGTGCGCACCGCCCCTCGGGACGTGCGCACGTTGGTGAGCGGCCCGAGCCCTGACGCGGTGATCGTCGACGCTCGCACCGAGCTGGCCGACGCCCGCGCCACCTGTCGGATGCTGCACGCAACGGGTCTGGGTGTGCCGCTGCTGGCCGTCGTCACCGAGGCCGGCCTGGTCGCCCTGCATGCCGACTGGGGCCTCGACGACGTCATTCTCGCCACCGCCGGCCCGGCCGAGATCGAGGCCCGGCTGCGCCTGGCCGTCGGCCGGCTCAACTCGGCGGCGGCCGCGAGCGGCGGCATGATCAAGGCCGGCGAGCTCTCGATCGACCCCGACACCTACGCGGCGAAGCTCAAGGGACGCCCGCTCGACCTCACCTACAAGGAGTTCGAGCTGCTGAAGTTCCTCGCCCAGCACCCGGGCCGGGTGTTCACCCGCGACCAGCTGCTGCGCGAGGTCTGGGGTTACGACTACTTCGGCGGCACCCGCACCGTCGACGTGCACGTCCGGCGGCTGCGCGCCAAGCTCGGCTCGGAGTACGAGTCGATGATCGGCACCGTGCGCCAGGTGGGCTACAAGTTCGTCGTCCCGCCCGCCCGGCCGTTGCACGAATCGGAACCGGTCAGGGTCTAGTCAAGTTCGTGCCGCAGCGTTTCGAACACCTCAACGCCGACCAGATCGCCCAGGTCGAGCGGCTCATGCAGGCGGCGGGTGACACCGACGGTGCCATGCCGCTGTCCGAGCACGTCGTGCTGCACCTGCGGCACGGCGGCGAGGCGCCGGCCGTCCATCTGCTGGCGTACGACGGCGACCGGGTGGTCGGCTACGCGCACATCGACACCACCGACGCCGTCGAGGGCGCCGCGGCGGAGCTGGTCGTGCACCCGCTGCACCGCCGCCACGGCATCGGGCGCGCGCTGGTGACCGAGGCCATGCGGGTCGCCGACGAGCGCAACGACGGCCGGCTCCGGCTGTGGGCCCACGGTGACCACCCGTCGGCGTCGGCGCTCGCCATCCGGCTCGGGTTCGACCGCACCCGGGTGCTGCTCCAGCTGCGCCGCTCGCTGTTCGCCCCGCTCGACGAGGTGCGCCTGCCCGAGGGCGTACGGCTGCGTGCGTTCCGGCCGGGAGAGGACGACGAGGCCTGGCTCGCGCTCAACGCGGCGGCCTTCGCCGACCACCCGGAGCAGGGCAAGTGGACGCTCGACGACCTGCACGTGCGCCTGCGGGAGCCGTGGTTCGACGCTGAGGGCTTCCTGCTGGCCGAGTCCGAGGCGGACGGCCGCCTGCTGGGCTTCCACTGGACGAAGGTCCACGGGCACGAGGCGCACGAGCCGATCGGCGAGGTCTACGTGCTCGGGGTGTCGCCCGACGCGAACGGCGGCGGGCTCGGCAAGGCGCTGACCCTGGCCGGTCTCTGGTACCTTCGCGGCCGCGGCCTCGCCCAGGTGATGCTGTACGTCGACGAGAGCAACACCCGCGCCGCCGCGCTGTACCACCGGCTGGGTTTCGTTCGTTGGTCGAACGATGTTTCCTTCCAGCGCACGCTCTAGTCAGCGACCGGCCAAAACGGACACAGCGCATCTCCGCTGGGCAGTTCACCCAATGGCCAACTGTCCTCCGACCAGGCGTCACCTGTAGCCCTGAACCTGTTCACCCTGCGTTCACCCTCTCCGGGCGGGGTGGTTACCTGCCGCTCTTAGCGTCGCCTTCAGTCGACGACCTGCGTCGGCCTTCCGACTTACCTCCCCAGGTCACGGAAGACGGAACATCCCGACGAAGGGACCGCAGTGAACCTCAAGCGGCACGGCCTCATCGCCGGCATCGCGATCACCGCGACGCTCGCGCTCGCCGCGTGCGGCTCGGACAACGAGACCCCTAGCACCCCGGGTGCGGCCGGCTCGTCCGGCGCTGCCGGTGGCGGCATCACCTGTGCGACCGGCTCGCTGACCTCTCAGGGCTCGTCCGCCCAGAAGAACGCCATGGACGAGTGGATCAAGGCGTACCAGCAGGCCTGCTCCGGCGCCAAGATCGACTACCAGGGCACCGGTTCGGGCGCGGGCATCACCGCGTTCAACGGCGGCACCGCCGACTTCGCCGGCTCCGACTCCTCCCTCAAGGACGGCGACGAGACCACGAAGTCGACCGCGCGCTGCGGCGGCAACCCGGCCCTCAACCTGCCGATGGTCACCGGCCCGATCGCCATCGCCTACAACCTCGACGGCGTCAAGGACCTGCAGCTCAAGCCCGCGACGCTCGCGAAGATCTTCTCCGGCTCGATCAAGACGTGGGACGACGCGGCCATCAAGGCCGACAACCCCAGCGCGACCCTGCCGTCGACCCCGATCCTGGCCGTGCACCGCGCGGACTCGTCGGGCACCACGGAGAACTTCACCGACTACCTGACCAAGACCGCGGCCAGCGACTGGACCTTCGGCAAGGACAAGGTCTGGAAGGCCCAGGGCGGCCAGGGTGAGCAGAAGTCGGACGGCGTTGCCGCCGCGCTGAAGAAGAGCGCCGGCTCCATCGGCTACGTCGAGTGGTCGTTCGCCAAGACCAACAGCCTCGCCACCGCCAAGGTCTACAACGGTGCCGGTGAGTTCACCGCGCTGACCGGCGAGGCCGCCGGCAAGACCGTTGCGGGTGCCAAGATCACGGGCACCGGCGACGACCTGAAGCTGTCGATCGACTACGCCACCAAGGAGGCCGGGGCCTACCCGATCATCCTGGTGACCTACGAGATCGTCTGCAGCAAGGGCACTGCGGCCGACAAGCTCGCGCTCGTCAAGGGCTTCCTCGGCTACACCGCCAGCGCTGACGGCCAGAAGCTGCTCGACAAGCTGGGCTACGCCCCGCTGCCCGAGACGGTCCGGGCCAAGGTCGAGACCTCCGTCAAGAACCTGGCCTGACCGGAAACCCCAGGAACCCAGGAAACTCGTTGAGCCAGCAGACTCTGCCCTCCACCTCCGCCGGTTCGTCCGGCGGAGGTGGTGGTCTTCCGCCGAAGAAGCGCTTCGGCGGGGACGTCATCTTCCGCGGTACCGCGACGGCCGCCGGCTCGATGGTGCTGGTCATCATCGCCGCCATCGCCGTCTTCCTCATCGTCAAGGCCATCCCGGCCATCCGTGACGACAACGCCAACTTCTTCACCTACAAGGAGTGGTTCACCGACGGTGACGATCCGAAGTTCGGTATCGCCGCGACGGTGTTCGGCACGATCCTCACCGCCTTCCTGGCGCTTCTGCTGGCCGTGCCGGTAGCCCTCGGCATCGCGCTGTGCCTCTCGCACTACGCGCACCGCCGGGTCGCCACCACCCTCGGCTTCATCATCGACCTGCTCGCCGCCGTCCCCAGCGTCGTCTTCGGCCTCTGGGGCCGCGACTACTTCTACGAGCCGGTCAGCAACCTGTCGAAGTGGCTGCACGACACGGCCGGCTGGCTGCCGATCTTCGGCAGCGAGGGTCCCTACGGCAAGTCGGTCCTGCTGGGCTCGATCGTCCTCGGGATCATGATCCTGCCGATCGTCACCTCCCTCTCCCGCGAGGTCTTCATGCAGACCCCGCCGGAGAACCAGGAGGCCGCGCTGGCCCTCGGCGCGACCAAGTGGGAGATGATCCGCACGTCCGTGCTGCCCTACGGCAAGGCCGGCATCATCGCCTCGGTCATGCTCGGCCTGGGCCGCGCGCTCGGCGAGACCATCGCGCTGGCGCTGACCCTCGGCAGCGTGTTCGCCATCAACTTCGACCTGCTGGGCCCGGGCGGCGTCACGATCGCCTCGAACATCGCCAACCGGTTCGCCGAGGCCAACGAGTTCGGCCGCGGCGCGCTGATCGCCTCCGGCCTGGCCCTGTTCGCCATCACGCTGGTCGTCAACATGGCTGCGCGGGCCATCGTGTACCGGCGCCGTGAGTTCGTCGGGAGCGCATGATGAGCGTCGAAACACCCACCCGGATGGGCGTCCAGGACGCCCACCAGCTGCGGGTCAAGTCGCTGCCGTCGTGGGCGCCGTGGGCGACCGCCGCGGCGGCGATCGCCGTCTCGTTCGTGCTGATCTACCTGACGTCGTACGGCGGGATGATCCTCACGGGCGTCGTGGCCGCGCTGCTGTTCGTGATCTTCATGGGCCTCGCGGCGACCTTCGTCGAGGGCGGCCGCTCGGCCCGCAACCGGATGGCCACCATCCTGATCTACGGTGCGTTCATCCTGGCGCTGCTGCCGCTGATCTCGGTGGTCTGGACGCTGGTCAGCAAGGGCTCGACGCGGCTGGACGCCAACTTCTTCAACACGTCGATGAACAACATCGGCGTGTTCGACGAGAAGGGCGGCGCCTACCACGCGATCATCGGCACGCTTGAGCAGGCGGGCATCGCCACGCTGATCACGGTGCCGCTCGGCATCATGGGCGCGGTCTACATCGTCGAGTACGGGCGGGGCTTCCTGGCCAACGCGATCCGCTTCTTCGTCGACGTCATGACCGGTATCCCGTCGATCGTCTCCGGCCTGTTCGTGCTGTCGTTCTGGGTCTTCACGATCACCCCGCTCTACAACGACGGCCGGCCGGCGTACTCCGGCTTCGCGGCGGCCCTGTCGCTCAGCGTGCTCATGCTGCCGACGGTGGTCCGCTCGACCGAGGAGATGCTGCGGCTGGTGCCCGGCGCGCTGCGGGAGGGTGCCTACGCGCTCGGCGTGCCGAAGTGGAAGACGATCACCAGCATCGTGCTGCCGACCGCCGGCCCCGGCATCGTCACCGGTGTCATGCTCGCCGTGGCCCGCGCCGCCGGCGAGACGGCCCCGGTCCTGCTGGTCGCCGGTGGCCTCAGCGCGATCAACTTCAACGTGTTCAACGGCGGTCAGTCCTCGCTGTCGCTGTACGTCTTCCAGCAGGCCGGCGTGGCCTCCGAGTTCGCCCCCGGGCGGGCCTGGACGGCGGCCCTCACACTGGTCGTGCTCGTGCTGGTCCTCACCGTCGCGGCGAAGCTGCTCGCCCGCCGTAACAAGCTCGCTCGATAGACACTGGAGCCCCCAATGGCAAAGCGGATCGAAGCCCACGGCGTGACGTCGTACTACGGCTCGTTCAAGGCGATCGACGGGGTCTCGATGACCATCGAGCCCAAGTCGGTCACCGCGCTGATCGGACCGTCCGGCTGCGGCAAGTCCACGTTCCTGCGGTCCATCAACCGCATGCACGAGGTGCTGCCCAACGCGCGGATCGAGGGTCAGCTCCTCATCGACGGGCAGAACATCTACGACCGTGACGTCGACGTCACGGCCGTCCGCCGCATGATCGGCATGGTCTTCCAGCGGCCCAACCCGTTCCCGACGATGTCCATCTTCGAGAACGTGGTCGCCGGCCTGCGCCTCAACGGCGTGAGGAAGAAGTCGGTCCTCGAAGAGGTCGCCGAGAAGGCGCTGCGCAGCGCCAACCTGTGGAACGAGGTCAAGGACCGGCTCGGCCGCCCCGGCGCCGGTCTGTCCGGTGGTCAGCAGCAGCGCCTGTGCATCGCCCGCACCATCGCGGTCGAGCCGCAGGTCGTGCTCATGGACGAGCCCTGCTCGGCCCTCGACCCGATCTCCACGCTGGCGATCGAGGACCTGATCACCGAGCTGAAGAACCAGTACACGATCGTGATCGTCACGCACAACATGCAGCAGGCGGCCCGCGTCTCGGACCGCACCGGGTTCTTCTCGATCGACAAGACGGGCGACCCGGGCCGGCTCATCGAGTACGACGACACGGCGAAGATCTTCACTAACCCCTCGGTCAAGAAGACCGAGGACTACATCACCGGCCGCTTCGGTTAGACAGGGCGGATGGCGTCGGCCGGATCCCGGGCCGGCGCCGCCGCCAGCGCCGCCGCAATGCTGCCGGCCTCCGCGAGCTCCGTGAGCGTGTGGATGGTCGGCGGCAGCATGGTGAACCGGCCGTCCGCAGCGTCGGCCGGCCCGCACCACACCGTCTCGTCGGCCTCGCCGCCGACGTCGCGGGTCAGCTGCCCCTCGGGCAGCACGGCGAGGAAGAAGTAGGTGTCGAAGCGCCGGGGTTCGAACTCCGGCGTGATCCACCGCGACCACGGCACGAGCAGGTCGCTGCGCAGCACCAGGCCCCGGCGGCTGAGGAAGTCCGCGAAGCCGAACTCCCGCGCGATGAGCGCGAGCCGGGCCTCCTCCCACTCCGCGCCGCTCACGTCGCCGACGACGGTGTCCGCCGACGGCCCGGCCAGCAGGACGCCGGACTCCTCGAAGACCTCCCGCACCGCCGCGCACACGACGGACCGGGCCACCGACTCCTCGAGCCGCAGCCGCCGCGCCCACTCGTCCGGCGCCGGCCCGGCCCAGCCCGGGTGCGCGGCGGCGTCCCGCGGATCGACGCCACCGCCGGGGAAGACGTACATCGACGCCGCGAACGCCATCGTCGGCACCCGCCGGATGAGGTACGCCTCGAACGGCTCCCGCAGCAGCACCACCGTGCTGGCGAGGCGCACCTTCGCCGGTACGCCACCTTCTTCCGCGAATCGTCGGGCCTGCTCCGCAAACGCGGGCGGCAGCCGGAACTCCACCATGAGCCAACGTTAAGGGGTCGCCTCGTGGCCGGGTGCACCGTGGGTCCGCCGGGCCTCCTTCATCTCGGCCTCGAAGACGTGCCGGCGCCCCTGCGCGAGCTCGTCGCGGGCGGTCCGCTCCAGCTCGCGGAACAGCGAGTAGTAGCCGTCGTCGAACTCCTCGACCAGCTGGAACGTCCAGCGGCCCGGGATCACGTTGCGGCCGACCAGCTCCGTGTCGATGCGGTCGGCGAGCGGGCCGTGCCCCGCCGCGCGCAGCAGCTCCACGGCCTCGTCGAGCATCAGGTCGGCGTGCCCGATGAGCTGGTGCAGGTCGTACAGGCGGCCGCGGGCGCGCTCCACCGTCTCCAGGGCCTCGCTGAGCTTGCCGAGGCCTTCCACGGTCCGGTCCGACACCCCTTCCGGGCGACGTTCACGAGGGTTCACCGGTCCCGGATACCCGGTCGATCATGGCTCCAACCACGGAGGACTACGCTCACGCCATGGCCGACCGCATCCGCTGGGGCATCCTGTCCACCGGCGCCATCGCCAGCAAGTTCGTCGAGGATCTGCGCCTGCTGCCCGATGCCGAGGTGGCAGCGGTGGGATCCCGCAGTACCGCATCCGCACAGCGATTCGCCGACGCCCACGACATCCCGCGGGCCCACGGCTCGTGGCGCGACCTGGTCGAGGACGACGGCGTCGACGTGATCTACGTGGCCACCCCGCACAACGCGCACTACGAGGCGACGATGCTGTCCCTCGGCGCCGGGCGGGCGACACTGACCGAGAAGCCGTTCACGCTCGACGTCGCCTCCTCCGAGCGCCTCGTGGAGACCGCCCGCGCTTCGGGCGTGTTCCTCATGGAGGCGATGTGGATGCGCTGTTTCCCGGTCATCCGCCGCATCGCCGGCCTGATCGCCGACGGCGCGATCGGTGACCTGGTGAGCGTGCACGCCGACTTCGGCATGCAGGGCCCGTTCGAGGAGACCGGCCGGCTGCGCAACCGCGCGCTCGGCGGCGGCGGCCTCTACGACGTCGGGATCTACCCCGTGACGTTCGCGCACCTGTTCCTCGGCGCGCCGAGCGAGATCCAGGCGTGGGCCCGGATGAGCGCGGGCGGCGTCGACGAGAACACCGGCATGCTGTTCGGCTATGAGTCGGGCGCGATGGCCGCACTGACCTGCTCGCTGCTGGGCGACAGCTCCCGCCGGGCGACGATCACGGGCACGACCGGCCGGTTCGAGATCCCGCGCGACTTCTTCTGCCCCCCGGAGTACACCCTCTGGCGCGGCGACGAGGCCGAGCGCGTCGAGATGCCGTTCGATGGCCTGGGCTACCACTTCGAGGCGGCCGAGGTGCAGCGCTGCCTCCGCGAGGGCCTCCGGGAGAGCCCGCTCATCCCGCTGTCCGAGACGTTGGAGATTCTCCGGGTTTTGGATGTTGTACGGGCAAAGGTCGGTCTTGACTATTCGGCCTGAACGGGTCACGGGCCGCGGGGTGGCGTAGCTACCCTGCGGCCTATGGGGAAAGAGATCCGGGTCGATCCGAGCGCCCTGGTCGACCTGGCCGTGGCGAGCCTGGCGGCGGCGGACCGCGCCGGCGAACGCTACCGGTCCGGCTTCCGCCACCTGCCGGTCCCCGCCGCGGCGCTGGGCGACCTCCCGTCCGCGCCGGCGGTGGCGCACACGGCCGAGGGCCTGCTGGCCGACGCCCATGACGCGGTGAGCGGCCTGGCGGCGGTCCTGGAGACCGACGCGGACGCGCTGCTGCGCACGGCGTTCGCCTACCACGCGGCGGACGTGGCGGCCGACTCCCGCCTCGGCGGCTCGCGCCGGCCGGGCCGCTGATGAGCGTCTGGGACCTGCGGGCCGATCCCGCCGCCCCGGAGGTGGCAGCCGGCGTGTGGCGGGCGGTGGGGAACGACCTGCGGGCGGCCCGTGAGCAGCTCGACCGGGCCGCCGCGCCGGTGGACTGGGCCGG
Organism: Dactylosporangium sp. NPDC005572; assembly: GCF_040605515.1. Taxonomy (NCBI): domain Bacteria; kingdom Bacillati; phylum Actinomycetota; class Actinomycetes; order Micromonosporales; family Micromonosporaceae; genus Dactylosporangium; species Dactylosporangium sp. NPDC005572. Next base: position 18,673 of record NZ_JBEXCY010000010.1, read on the forward strand.
TGACACGGCCGACACGTACCGGTCGCACCGGGCCCGGCTCGGCCGGGACCTGGAGCGGGCGGCCGCGACCGCCACGGCCACGGCGGCCGCGCTCGACGGGATCGGTGGGCTGCTGCGCCGCGGGCAGGCGGCCCTCGATGACGCGTACACCCGGCGGGCGCCCGAGGCCGACGCGGCCGCGATCCGGGCCGATGTCGACCAGGAACTGCTCCGCCTGGGCGGGGCGCTGTCGGCGGCGCGGCGGGAGTGGGCCGACCTCCGCCACGACTGGGCCGCCGTCGTGGCCGGGCGGATGGACGACTGGCTCGCCCCCGCCGCCCGGGACGCCGACGGGTTCGCGGCCGGCGGACTCGCCGTGGTCAACACCGGCGACGGCGACGACGTGGTCGAGATCCGGGGCGACGCGGTCGTCGTGAACGGCAATGTCGTCCCGGTTGCGGCCGGCGCCCGCGTCCTGGTGCGGACCGGCGGCGGCAACGACACCGTCCGGGTGACCGGTGGCGGCGCGGTCACCGTCCTCGGGGGTGACGGGGACGACCGGCTGAGCGGTTCGGCCGGCGACGACACCCTCCTCGCCGGTGCCGGCAGCGACACGGTCGTCGCGGGCTGGGGCGACGACCGCGTGTCGCTGGGGCCGGGCCGGCCCGGCGGTCCCGGCGGGCCCGAGGTCGAGCGCGCGTTCCTCGGCGTCGGCGACGACCGGCTGTGGGGCAGCCTCGGCGCCGAGGAGGTCGACGGCGGCGCCGGCGACGACCTGATCTTCGCCGGGGCCGGCGACGACACCGTCGCCGGCGGGCTCGGCGACGACCTGCTCAGCGGCGGCGCCGGCGACGACGACCTCACCGGCAACCGGGGCGACGACGCGGTGTTCGGCGAGGACGGCCGCGACTACACCGACGGCGGCGCCGGCCGCGACCTCGTCGACGGCGGCGCCGGGGACGACACCGTGTACGGGCTGTCCGGCGACGACGTGTTGCGCGGGGGAGAGGGCGCCGACTTCCTGGAGGGCGGGACCGGCGACGACCGGCTCGACGGCGGCGCGGGCGCCGACGTCCTCTCCGGCGGGCGGGGCGCCGACACGCTCGACGGCGGCGCCGGGGACGACGTGCTGTACTCCGGGGCCGGCGCCGACGCGGTCACCGGCGGGGAGGGCGACGACCGGCTCTTCGGCCAGGCCGAGGACAGCGTCGGCGGCGTCGAGCGGCTCGTCGCCACGCCGATCCGCGACGATCTCGGCACGTTGATCGTGCCCGACGGCGACCTCGAGTTCGAGGAGCGCGTGCGGGCCGACCTCGACCTGCTGCGCGCCTCACCGACCGGGCAGCAGATGCTGGCGGCGCTCGACGTCGTGGTCATCGCGCCGACGGACGAGCCGAACGGGTTCGCGAAGCCGGAGTCGATCCGGTACAACCCCGGCTGGCAGGGGCTCCCGGGCTCCGCGCCGCCCGTCGTGACCCTCTTCCACGAGCTCGCCCACACGTACGACCACGCCCACGGCACGACCAACCATCGCCTCTACAACGGGGCCGGCGGCCGGGACGTGACGGCGGCCGGCGAGCCGGTGCGCAACTCCGAGCGCCAGGCGGTCGGCCTGCCGATCGACCACGACGGCGACCCCGGGACGCCGAACGAGGTCGATCCCGCGCACCCGCTGCGGTACACCGAGAACGGCCTGCGGGAGGAGTTCAACCTCCCGCCGCGGGCCACCTACGGAAGCCCCTAGTAGACGAGCGCCTGCGCGTCGTTCTGGAGGGCCTCCTCGACGAACACCGCCGCCCCCGCGATCCGGATGCCCGGGATCACGTCGCCGGGGCCGATGCCCCGCCGGGCGGCGCACTGCGTGCACAACGTCACCGTGCCACCCGCCAGGATCGAGTCGAGCAGATCGGCGAGCGGCGCGGCGTGCTCCAGCTCGAAGGTGGCGGCCCGCCCGGGCAGCGCGAACCAGGCGGACTCGCCGGTGAGCCAGAGCGAGGTGGGCACTCCGCCGGCGACGGCGGTCGCGGCCACGGTGAACGCCTGCGAGCAGCGCTCCGGGGCGTCCGCCCCGGCGGTTGCCTTGACGACGAGAGAACGAGCCATGCCTCGCAGCATAGGATCGGGGGGATGGTTACCGAGATCGGGTTCGTCAGCCTGCTGGTCGCCGGCCTGGGCGCGCTGGCCGGCGGGCTGATCTATCTCGCGGTGCGGGTGTCGAGGGGGCGTTGGTGACTGAGGTCGAGCCGCCGCCGTGGGCCGGTCTGGCCCCGGTGGGCGAGTATCCGTATGAGGAGACGCACGACCTGCGGACGGGGCCGGACCTGCATCCGGCGCTGCTGGGGCTGCTCCCGCTGGTGGGGGTGTGGCGCGGGCGGGGCGAGGGTGACTACCCGACGATCGAGGGCTTCCACTTCGGCGTCGAGATGCGCTTCAGCCACGACGGGCGGCCGTTCCTCTTCTACGAGTCGCGCGCCTGGATCATCGACTACGACGGCAACCCGATCCGGCCCGCCCAGCGCGAGACCGGCTTCTGGCGCCCGGTGATGAAGGACGGCAAGGCGACCGACGACATCGAGGTCGTCACGTGCTCGCCGACCGGGATCGTCGAGCTGTATGCGGGTGTGAGCCGCAGCACGACCCAGTGGCAGATGGCGACCGACGGCATCGGCCGGACCGCCACCGCCAAGGAGGTCCGCGGCGGCCAGCGCCTTTACGGGATCATCGACGGCGCCCTGCTGTACACCTTCGATCTCGCCGCGGTGGGGCAGGAGCTCCAGTCCCATCTGTGGGCGCGACTCGACCGGGTGGCGGGCTAGCCTTTATCCCGTGGAGGAACTGGCCGAGGTCCTGAGGTCGCGTGGCTTGCGGTTGACCGCGCCGCGGCAGCTCGTGCTGGAAGCGGTGTACCGCCTGCGCCACGCGACTCCCGATCAGATCCACGCCGACGTCGCCGAGCGCGCCGCCGGGGTCAACATCACCACGGTGTACCGCACGCTGGAGCTTCTCGAAGAGCTCGAGCTGATCACCCATGCGCACCTTTCCCACGGCGCACCCACGTATCACCCGGTCGGCGAGCACTCGCACGCCCACCTGGTGTGCCGGGGCTGCGGGTCGGTGGAGGAGCTGCCGACGGCCATGCTCGACGGCCTGTCCGGCGAGCTGCTCGGCACGCGCGGGTTCCGGCTCGACATCGGGCACGTCGCCCTCTTCGGACTCTGCGGCAAGTGTGCGCCGGAAGGAGCATCATGCTGAGCGCAGTCCCCGTCGCCGCCCTCGACCCAGCCGACCCCGACGCCGGGGCCGTGGCCCACTACGGCGACCCCAACCGGGAGCAGCGCATCCTGGACACCGAGGTGGGCCTGGTCGACCGCTCCCACCGCAGCGTCCTGGCCGTCCCCGGCGCCGACCGTCTCACCTGGCTGCACAGCCTGACCACCCAGCACCTGGAGTCCCTGCCGCCGCTGACCGGCTCGGAGCTGCTGGTCCTCTCCCCGCACGGCCACGTCGAGCACCACGCCGTGCTGACCGACGACGGCGCCAAGACCTGGCTCGACCTGGAGCCCCGCGCCGGCGACGCGCTGCTCGACTTCCTCAACCGCATGCGCTTCCTGATGCGCGTGGAGCCCGCGAACGTCACCGACGACTGGGCGCTGCTGTCGATCGTCGGCCCGCAGACCGACGAGGCCCTGGTCACGCTGGGCGTCGGGCCGCTGCTCCCGCCGGACACCGTCCCGGTCCCGGAGGCGAAGTTCGCGACGGGCACCGTGCCATCGCGCCCGACCGTGCGGTACTCGGCGGCCCGCCTGCCGGACCTCGACGGCTGGGCCCGCCGCATGCCGTTCGGCGCCGACCTGCTGGTCCCGCGGGCCGCGGTGCCCGACCTGGTGGCCGCGGCCGGGCTGCCGCCGGCGGGCATCTGGGCGTTCGAGGCCCTGCGCGTGGCCGCCCGCCGCCCGCGCTTCGGCTTCGAGACCGACCATCGCACGCTGCCCGCCGAGGTCGGCTGGACCGCGGCCGCGGTACACCTGGAAAAGGGCTGCTATCGAGGCCAGGAGACGATCGCGCGGGTCCACCACCTGGGCCGGCCGCCGCGCAAGCTGGTCCTGCTGCACCTCGACGGCGTGACCACCGACGAGCTGCCGCCCCGCCACACCCCGGTCGAGCTGGGGGGCCGGGCGGTCGGCTTCGTGGGCACGGCCGTCCGCCACTACGAGCTCGGCATGATCGCCCTGGCCGTGGTCAAGCAGAACGTGGCCCAGGATGCGGTACTGCAGGTAGGCCCGTCGACGGCGGCCATCGACCCGTCCTGACCCGGGAGGGCATGGCAGGATCGGGGCCGTGATGACGACGACGTTGATCACGGTGGCTCCCACCGGTGCGGAATCCCGCAAATCCGACGTGCCCGCCCTGCCGGTGACCCTGGCTGAGCTGGTCACGACCGCCCGAGAGTGCGAAGCGGTGGGGGCGAGCGTGATCCACGTCCACCTCCGCGACGACGACACCAACCCCACGCTCGACCTCGGCCGCCTCAAGGAGGCCGTCGCCGCCCTCCGGGCCGACACCGGCCTGATCGTCCAGCTGTCGAGCGGCGGCGCCGTGACCGACCCCGAGGAACATCGGCTCCGGGTGCTCGACGCGCAGCCCGACATGGCGAGCTGCACCATGGGCACGGTCAACTTCGGCGACGACGTGTTCCTCAACCGGTGGGGGTTCATCGTCGAGCTGCACACGAGGATGCAGGACCGGGGGATCGTCCCCGAGTACGAGATCTTCGACCTCGGGCAGCTGACCAGCCTCCAGCGGCTGCTCGGCAGGCACGGCCTGCCCCACGGCGGGCACGTGCACGTCGACTTCGTCATGGGCGTCCCCGGCGGGATGCCGGGCACCGTGCCGGCCCTCGCCGCCGGGCTCCAGGCGCTGGGCGACCTGCCCGAGGGCACCACGTTCTCGGCGACCGGGATCGGGCGCACCAGCCTGCCCGTCCTGCTGGCGTCGCTCGCCGCCGGCGGGCACCTGCGGGTCGGCATGGAGGACACCGTCACGTACGCCAAGGGGCAGCCCGTCGAGAGCAACGCCCAGCTCGTGGCCCGCGCCTCCGGGTTCGCCCGGCTGGCCCAGCGGCCGCCGATGAGTGCCGCCGAAGCCCGCACGATGCTCGGGATCAGCAATGGCTGACGCGTACCTGGGTGGCGAGCCGCTCGCCGAGGTCGTCCGCAGCGGGTTCGTGGAGAGCCGGCACAATGGCTCGGTCGTCGTGCTCGGCTCCGACGGTGAGGTCACCGCCTGGGCCGGGGACGTGACGGGCGCGATCTTCCCGCGCTCGTCCAACAAGCCGCTCCAGGCCGTGGGCCTGCTCCGGGCCGGGCTGCGGCTCACCCCGCCGCAGCTCGCCGTGGTCGCGGCCAGCCACCGTGGGCAGCCGATGCACCTTCGGGCGGTACAGCATCTGCTCGATGAGGCCGGCATTGCGGAGAGCGCCCTCGGGTGCCCGCCGGACTATCCGCTGTCGGAGGACGCCCGCGACGAGCTGATCCGCGCCGGGCGGGGCCGCGAACGGCTGTTCATGAACTGCTCGGGCAAGCACGCCGGCATGCTGCGGACCGCGGCGCTCAACGGCTGGCCGCTGGAGACCTACCTGAACGCCGATCACTCGGTACAACTTGGAATCAAGGCCACGCTCGAGGATCTGTGCGCCGAGAAGACGGCGACGACCGGCGTCGACGGCTGCGGGGCGCCCCTGCTCGCGCTGTCGCTGCGCGGCCTCGCCACCGGCATCCAGCGCCTGGTCGAGGCCGAAGCGGGCACGCCGGAGCGGTCGACCGCCGATGCCATGCGCGCCCACCCCGAGCTCGTGTCCGGCGACGACGAGGGCGGCGACGACACGCGCCTCATGCGCGCCGTTCCCGGCCTGCTGGTGAAGAGCGGCGCCGAGGGTGTGCTGGTCGCGGCCCTGCCCGGGGTGGGTGCGGTCGCGCTGAAGATCGACGACGGCGGGATGCGGGCCCGGGTGCCCGTGTTCGTCGCCGCGCTGCGCCGGCTGGGTGTTTCGGTCGACACCGAGGTGGAAGTTGCGGTGAACGGCGGTGGCGGCAAGGTGGGTGTGGTGAGGTCGATCTGGTGAGCGGGCTCACGCTAGCAGAAGTTAGCATTTTGCTTGCTATAGCTAGCACGGCGAGCTACGGTCGGTAGCGTGACTGAAGAGCCGCGCGATCTGGGCGGGTTCATCCGGGACCTGCGCCGCAACGCGCGCATCTCACTCCGCCAGCTCGCCGAGCAGGCGGGAGTCAGCAACCCATACCTCAGCCAGATCGAGCGTGGCCTGCGCAAACCCAGCGCCGAGGTGCTGGCACAGCTCGCGAGTGCACTGCGGGTGTCGACCCCGTTGATGTACCTGCGCGCCGGCCTGCTGGAGCGCGAGGGCCACGACGTGCTGGCCGCGATCGCTGCGGACGGTGATCTCACGGTCGCCCAGAAGCAGTCGCTCACGCAGATCTACGAGACGTTCCGCCGGGAGAACGCGCGCACCGCGGCCGAGGGCCTGAGCGGCGAAAACGGCGACGCCGACAACGACGACAAGGAGCCCACATGACCACGAAGACCACCACCCGCAAGATCCCGAACCCGCTGTACGCCGCCGCCGGCGCGGGTGACTACGCCTACGAGCAGCTGCGCAAGCTGCCCGGCCAGGTCGCCCAGCTGCGCGACCGGGTCGGCGAGCTGCGTCCGGCCGGAACCGACGCCACCCTGCGGTCCGACCTCGACCGCCTGGCCGTCGTCGCCCGCCGCAACGCCGGCGCCGTCCTCGCGAGCGCCCAGGCCGGCGCGCAGGTCGTCCAGGACCGCGCCGCCGCCGTCTACTCCGGGCTCGTCGCCCGCGGCGAGAAGGTCGTCGGCACCACCGGCACCACCGAGGCCAGGATCGAGCTGGAGCCGGCCGAGGCGAAGGTCACCACCACCACGACCACCACGGCGAAGAAGACCACCACCGCGGCCAAGAAGACGACCGCCGCGAAGAAGTAACCGGAGTTTCTCGGGAGCCCTCCGGCACCGTCTCGCACGGGCCGGGGGGCTTCGGCATAAGCTCAGGGGATGGTGAGTGCGGTGCCGGTGTTCTACGACGATGTCGAGTGGTACATCGCGATCGTCGTGTGGATCTTCTGCCTGGTGCTCGGCGCGGCCGCGTTCCTGCACTGTGTCGTGCAGCGGGCGGACGCGTTCCCGGCGATCGGCACGATGTCCAAGACCATCTGGCTCGCCATGATCATCGGCGGCGAGTTCTTCACGGCGATCTCCCCGTCCATCGGACTGGGCTTCCTCGGCATCTTCCCGCTGATCGCGGCCGGCATCTTCGCCGTCTACCTGCTGGACATCAGACCCACGCTGCGGGACGCGGTCGACGGGCACGGCTCCTGGTAGCGCCCCATGGACTTCCGCTGGCCACCTCCGCCCGACGGACGGCCTGACCGCTTCCGCCCGCCCGTGACCAGGGGCCCGCAGACCGGGCGCCCGACCCTCCCGACCCCGCCGACCGAGCAGATCGCCACCCCGCACGGCGTCGAGCTGGAGTGGCTGGTCACCGGCGACGGCGAGCCGGTCACCGTCTTCGCCCACGGCCTCGGCAGTGGCATCGCCGAGACCCGTCCGCTGGGCAGCGCCGTCGCCGGCCGCAAGGTCTTCTTCCACTTCCGCGGCCACGGCCACTCGGCCGCGCCGGGCGGGCGCTGGACCTACGAGGACCTGGCCCGCGACCTGCGCGCCGTCGCCGACCTGTCGGGCGCCACCCACGCGCTCGGGGTGAGCATGGGCGCCGGCGCACTGTGCCGGCTGCTCGCCGACAACCCGGGCCGCTTCGACCGCGCGGTGTTCTTCCTGCCCGCGGTGCTCGACGCGCCCCGCCCGGCGGCCGCCCAGGAGCGGCTGAGCGCCCTGCTGGAGTCGATCGAGGCGGGCGACGCGGCAGCGGTGGCCGACGTGATCTCGCAGGAGGTCCCGTCGCAGATGCGCAACACGCCCGCGGTCTGGGCGTTCCTGCGCCAGCGCCTCGACCAGCTGATGCGCGACGGCCTGGCCGCCGGCCTGCAGTCGCTGCCCGAGCAGGCCGCGATCGACGACCGCGCGGCGCTGTCCTCGGTGACCGCGAAGTGCCTGGTGCTCGCCTGCCGGGGTGACGAGCTGCACCCGGCACCGGTGGCCGAGCAGCTCGCGGAGGCGCTGCCCGACGCCGAGCTGTACGTGTACGACCGGCCGGGCATCCTGTGGACCCAGCGGGCCGACCTCAGGTCACGAATCTCGACGTTCCTCAACGCCTGACGTATCAGGGCGCCGCGCGGCTCCTCTGTCTGGCATGGACCCCTTCGAACAGTCCGACCTGATCGTCGACCTCGATCATGTGCCCGTGGTCACGCAGTGGCTGTCCGGGCGGAAGATCGGGTTCGCCGAGGTGGAGCGGCACGAGACGCTCCGGCTGGCGCTGCTGCGCCTGCCCGGGGCCGAGTGCCCGCTGTGGCTGGAGAGCACGATCGCCGAGCTGCGGGACGCGTTCATGTTCCAGCACGCGGGCTGGACCCCTCTCGTGGGGAAGAACCGGACGCTCGCGCCCGTTCCGTCGGGGTTCGAACGGGGTGGGTCCGCGGGCGCCGGCGAAGGGGTCCGCGTCGGCGTGATCGGCCCGGGCGAGGCCGCGATCCGTGCGCTGGCGCCCCGCGCCGAGGTCCGGTCGGCGCCGGTGACGACCGCCTGGCAGGCGGCGACCGCCCTGGCCGGGTTCGCCGCCGACCTGCTGTACGCGGCCGTGACCTGCACGCCGTACGACGGCCAGCCGCCCCTGGTCCTCCAGCGCGCGGTCGACGTGCTGAGCCCGCGCGCCGTCATCGTCGCCCCGGCCGGCGCGCAGACCGGCTACCCGGCCGCCTGCGCCGGCGTGGTGACCGTCGGCGTGCCCGGCCAGGAGGCGCCCCCCTGGCTCAACTGCTTCGCCGACGGCGGGGCGGCCACCGTCGCCGGCCTGATCGCGGCGGGCACGGTGCCCGGCTCGGTGAGCCCCCGCGAGGCGTTCGAGAAGCTGCTCGCGGGAGGTGACCCGATGGTGCGCCGCTATCTGCCGCCGGGATGATGGACACCATGCGGGACGATCCGACGCTCGTCGCCCTGGTCCTGGCCGCCCGCGACGGCAGCCAGACGGCGTGGGACCAGCTCGTCGAGCGGTATGCGCCGCTCGTCTACGGGATCTGCCGGCGCCACGGGCTGGCCGGGATGGACGTCGACGACGTCGGCGCCTCCGTCTGGCTGCGCCTGGTCGAGCGGCTGGACACGATCCGCGAGCCGGCCGCGCTGCCCGGCTGGATCGCGACGACGACCCGCAACGAGTGCCTCCGCGCGCTGCGCGCCCGGCAGCGCACGATCCCGGCCGAGCCCGACGAGCGGCTCGCGGCCGACGACCCGCCCTTCGACGACTGGCTCGTCGCGCAGGAGCGCGGCATCGCGTTGCGCGCCGCGTTCGCCGGGCTGCCGGACCGCTGCCGGCGGCTGCTTTCGCTGCTCTTCGCCGACCCGCCCACGCCGTACAGCGAGATCAGCGCCGCGATCGGCATCGCCGTCGGCGCCATCGGGCCGAACCGCCAGCGCTGCCTGGACCGGCTGCGCCGCGACCCGGCCCTCGCCTCCCTGCTGGACGGAACGGAGGTCGCGCGATGAGCGACGACTCGCTGCTGGAGGAGCTGGGCGCGGCGGTCCGCGACGCCGCACGGGTCCCGGAGTCCTTCCGCGCCGCCGGCCGGGCGGCCTTCGCCTGGCGCAACGTCGACGCCGAGCTGGCCTCCCTCACCGAGGATCCCGCGGCCGTCGGCACCCGGGCCGAGCCGGCCGCGCTGCGGGCGTTCACGTTCGCCGCCCGCGAGCTGTCCATCGAGGTCGAGGTGACCGCCGACGCCCTGGTCGGCCAGGTCGTGCCGCCCCGCCCGGGCCGCATCGAACTGCGCACCGGCACCGGCACCGTCATGGCCTCGGAGGTCGACGAGGTCGGCTGGTTCGCGTTCCGTCCGTTGCCGACCGGGATGTTCCGCCTGTACCTCCAGACGCCGGACGGCTCGCAGATCCTGACCGAATGGGTGACCTTGTAACGCATCACCGGCGGCGCCCCATGCTCCTAGGAGTATGGAGAAAATGCTCGCCCGCTGGGCCGGTCCGACCCGGGTCTAAAGTCCGACGGTATGGGTGTCACGCATCACGGACGTACCTACCGCCTCGACCTCGCCGACCCGACCCTTCGCGAATGGACCTGCACCGTGCTGTCCTCGGACCCCGAGGAGGGCATCGTGCTCGACCGTTCGGCGTTCTACCCCGGCGGCGGAGGCCAGCCGCCGGACCACGGCGTCCTGCTGTGGCAGGGCGTCCAGACCCGGATCACGGGCACCCGCAAGGGCGACGACCTCTACCTGCTGCCCGCCGAGGGCGACCCCCTCCCGCCGCCCGGCACCGACGTCATGGGCGCGGTGGAGGACGACCGCCGCAGCAAGCTCATGCGCACCCACTCCGGCCTGCACGTCATGTGCGGCGTGGTGTTCCGCGACTTCGGCGCCCTGGTGACCGGCGGCTCGATGGAGCCGGCCGAGGCCCGCATGGACTTCAACCTCCCGGAGGTGCCGCCGGACTTCAAGGCCCGCCTGGAGGAGCTGATCAACGCCGAGGTGGTCGCCGACCGCAAGGTGGTCACGAAGGTCCTGGCCCGCGACGACGCCCTGGCCCTGCCCGACATCATCCGCACGCAGGCCAACCTGATCCCGGACGACGAGGAGGAGATCCGCATCGTCGACATCGTCGGCCTCGACTCCCAGGCGGACGGCGGCACCCACGTGGCCTCGACGTCCCAGATCGGCCGCGTCCAGGTGGTGAAGGTGGAGAGCAAGGGCAAGGCCAACCGCCGGGTGAGGGTCCGCCTGGCCGACTGACGCCCGCGTCCACGACGTCGTCCAGGAAGCCCTCCGGGCGCTGGCTCGCCGCCGGATTCCCGCGGGTCCGCCGCCCGGTTGGTCACGGGAGCCGCCGGAGCCCCAGCTGCCGCTTCACACGCCCGGCCTGGGTGCCCGGCTCCTCCGGGAGCGCTGGGGCGCGGACCGGGTTCCGGGCAGCACGCCCGAGGGCGAGCGCTTCGTCGACGACCTGATCCAGCGGGCGCGGAAGGACGACGCGGAGCAGGACCGGGACCAGCGCTGACGGTCATCCCCGAGGCGAGTGCACGTCTATCCGACCTGAGTCCGGTCCACCCCCGGCGCGGTGCTGGCCGGCGCCGTGCCGGGGGTCCGTGGCCTAAGGTTGGTGCATCAGGGGGAGGGATGGCGATGAGCAAGCCTCAGCTCACGAAGGACTACTGGTTGGCCGCCCTGCGGACCGAAGGTGACGCCTTCCGGGCCGCCCTCGGCAGCGGCACGCCCATCGATGCCCCCGTGCCCAGCTGCCCCGGCTGGAGCCTCGGTGATCTCGCCTGGCATCTCCACCTGGTGTACTCCTGGGTCACCGGCCACGTCGGCCGGGGCGTCACCGCCCGGCCCGGGGAGCGGCCGCAGACCGCGCTGCCCGACGGTGTGGACCCGGTGGTGGCCTGGACCGACGCCTTCACCGAGCTGGTCGCCACCCTCGACGCCGTCGATCCCGAGCTCGCCGCCTGGAACTGGGCGCCCCAGGCCAAGAAGGCCGGGTTCTGGCACCGCCGCATGGCCCACGAGACGGCCATCCACCGGTGGGACGCGCAGATGGCCGGCGGGCTCAGCGAGCCGATCGAGGCCAGGCTGGCCAGCGACGGCGTCACCGAGGTGCTCGACAGCTGGTTGCCCGCCGGGCGGCGCAGCGGGCCGGTCGACCGGGCCGGGATGATCGCGCTGCACGCCACGGATCTGGAGCAGGTCTGGTATGTGCGGCTCCGCGGGGCCGGTGTCGCCCTGCTCGACACCGACACGCTGCTGGACACCGACGACCGGCACGAGCGGGCCACCGCGAGCGGGCCGGCCAGCGACCTGGTGCTCGCGCTCTACGGGCGGGTGCCGTTCGACGCGCTGCTCGCGACCGGTGACGTCACCCTGCTACAGGGGCTGCGGGTCTGACCGCGGCCGACTCGATCGGCAGGCCGAGGACGCGGCGGGTCAGCAGGGTGCTGCCCACGACCGCCGCCGGCACGACCACGATCGCGGCGAGCGGCAGCAGCAGTACCAGAAAGACCGGCACCCCGAAGCCCAGGGCGAGCGGCCGGTGGGCCCGCAGGATCTTCCGGCGTTCCTTCAATCGCATGCCGCGGCGGTTGAAGGGGATGCCCGTCAGCTCGACCGCGATGAGCCAGCCGCCGATGACCGCGTTCAGCACCGGGACCACGGTCTGCCCGACGATCGGGATGAAGCCGAGCAGGAACAGCGGGATCGCGAGCGCGACGCCGAGCGCGATCAGCCGGAGCGAGTCGACCAGGTTCGGCCACAGCGTGCGGTACCACGGAAGATCGAGCGCACCCGGCGTCCCGCCCAGCTGGCCCTCGATCCGCTCCGAGATGACCTCGTAGAACGGGTCGCCGATGAGCAGCGTCAACGCCGTGTAGCTGATGATCGACAGCAGCGCGGCGGCGCCCAGGATGCCGGCGCCGGCGCCCACGCGGAGCAGGATGCGCCAGAAGTCCGACCAGTCGTCGGCGAACCAGGTCGTGGCGGCCGCGAGGTCGTCGATGAAGATGATCAGGAAGAACCACGCCACGCCGAGCAGGGCGAACGAGATGACGGCCGGGATCATGCCGAGGAACAGCAGGCCGGGGTTCCGCCCGTATCGCCCGAATCCCCGCCCGAGCAGCCTGATGCCCTCGAGGAACTCCTGCCAGGTCGACTTCACCGCACCAGACTACGGTGCGACGGCACCGTACCGGACGGTCAGCTCACCGAGCCGCCAGCGTGCGGGCCGGTCAACGACCGGCCAGCCCGCGGCCCTGGTCGCCGCGACCGCCTGGCGCCACCGCTGCCGGGGGCCGAACACGGTGAGCGGCGCGGCGGCCTTCCAGGCGTCGTCCAGTGTGGACAGCAGGGCGTGGATGCGCTCACCGGGCACGTTGTGATGGATCAGCGCTTTCGGCAGACGCTCGGCCAGGGTCGACGGAGTGTCCAGGGTGGAGAGCCGGGCGGCGAGGGTGAGCGTCTGCGGGCCGGCCCCGGTCACGGTGACCCAGGACGCGAGCCGGCCCAGCTCGTCGCAGGTGCCCTCGACGAGCACGGCGCCCGACGCCGTCATCGCCGCCCAGGCGCCGTCCACTTCGGACTCGGGGTACTGCCGGAGGACATTGAACGCGCGAACCAGTGCCGGGCGCAGGCCGGCCAGCTCGAAGCCGCCGCGGCGGAACTCCAGCCCGGGTGGGTCCGCGAACGGCTGCGCGGACGCCACCCGGGCCGGGTCGATCTCCAGGCCGACGACCCGGACGCCGAGCCGGGCCCGCAGCTCGACCGCGGTGACCGGGGAGGCGCCGTAGCCGAGGTCGATCACGAGCGGGTCGTCCGCCTGCCGGAGCCGGTCGCCGAACGTGGCGGCGATCCAGTTGTCGACCCGGCGCAGCCGGTTGGGATTGGTCGTCCCCCGCGTGATCGAGCCGACCGGCCGCATCGTCAGAGGACCCGGTGCACCTTGTGCTGCGCGGCCTGGGCCAGCGGCCGGACGACCAGCCGGTCGACGTTCACGTGGTGCGGCCGGGTGGCGGTCCACACGATGCAATCCGCGATGTCGTCGGCGACCAGCGGGAACTCGACGCCGGCGTACACCGCGGCGGCCTTGTCGGCGTCGCCGCCGAACCGGTTCAGGGCGAACTCGTCGGTCCTGACCATGCCGGGGTCGATCTCGACGACCCGGACCGGCCGGCCGTTGAGCTCCAGCCGGAGCGTCTCGGCCACGGCGGTCTGCGCGTGCTTGGCTGCCGCGTAGCCGCCGCCGCCCTCGTAGACGATCAGGCCGGCGGTCGAGCTGAGCACCACGATCGTGCCGCGGCCGGACTTCTCCAGCAGGGGGAGCAGGGCCTTCGTGACGCGGACCGTGCCGAGCACGTTGACGTCGTACATCCACTGCCAGCCGGCCAGGTCGGCGTCCTCGACCTGGTCGGCCCCGACGGCGCCGCCGGCGTTGTTGACCAGCAGCTCCACCGGGCCGTCGAGGCCGCCGGCGACCTCGGCCAGGCGGGCGACGTCGGCGTCGGACGTCACGTCAGCGACCACGGGGGTCACCGAGGACAGCTCGTCGGCGAGGGAGTCGAGGCGGTCGGCGCGGCGGGCGACCGCCACGACGCGGTAGCCGCCGGCGGCGAGGCGGCGGACGGTGGCCAGGCCGATGCCGCTGGACGCGCCCGTGACCACGGCAATACGTGAGGACATATGGCAATCCTGCCCCACGCACAAGCGCGGACACACCGCAGTGACCAACGCAACGGTGGGTAGACAGCCGCCGACGAGGGAACATGGACGGTTGGGAAGATGTAACCCACCGGCAACAGGCAAAGGAGCACGACGTGGCGCGGGTCGGATCGCTGCACAGCCATACCCCGCAGTCCGGTCGGTCCCTTCCGAGGAGGGTCGCCACGCTCTCCGTCCACACCTCCCCGCTCGATCAACCAGGCACCGGGGACGCAGGCGGCATGAACGTGTACATCGTGGAGGTCGCCGAGCGCCTGGCCCGCTCCGGTGTCGAGGTGGAGATCTTCACCCGGGCCACGACCAGCGACCTGCCGCCGGTCGTCGAGATGGCGCCCGGCGTGCTGGTCCGGCACGTGGTCGCGGGCCCGTTCGAGGGCCTGGCCAAGGAGGACCTGCCGGCCCAGCTGTGCGCCTTCACCAGCGGCGTGCTGCGGGCCGAGGCCGCCCGCCCGCTCGGCTGGTACGACCTGGTGCACTCGCACTACTGGCTGTCCGGCCAGGTCGGCTGGCTGGCCAAGGACCGCTGGGGCGTGCCGCTGGTGCACACCGCGCACACCCTCGCCAAGGTCAAGAACCAGCTGCTGGCCGACGGCGACAAGCCGGAGCCGCGCGCCCGCGTCATCGGCGAGGAGCAGGTGGTCGCGGCGGCCGACGGCCTGGTCGCCAACACGCCGGCCGAGGCGCGCGAGCTGATCGAGCTCTACGGCGCCGACCCGCGCCGGGTCAGCGTGGTGCCGCCGGGGGTCGACCTGGAGACGTTCACGAGCCGCCCGGAGCGTCGCGAGGCGGCCCGGCGGCGCTTCGGCCTGCCCGCGGACGCCCAGGTCGTGGCGTTCGTCGGGCGGATCCAGCCGCTCAAGGCGCCCGACGTGCTGCTGCGCGCGGCGGCCGAGCTGCGCCGGCGCGGCCAGGAGCTGGTCGTCGCGGTCTGCGGCGGCCCGAGCGGGTCCGGCCTGGACCGGCCCACCGCGCTCATGGACCTCGCCCGCGACCTGGGCATCGCCGACATCGTCCGGTTCATCGAGCCGCAGCCCCGCACCGCGCTCGCGGATCTCTACCGCGCCGTCGACGTGGTCGCGGTGCCCAGCTACAACGAGTCGTTCGGCCTGGTCGCGATCGAGGCGCAGGCCTGCGGCACGCCGGTCGTCGCGGCCGCCGTCGGCGGGCTGGTGACCGCGGTGCGCGACGGCGTCTCCGGGCTGCTGGTCGACACCCACGACGCGAGCGACTGGGCCACCGCGCTCGGCCGGCTGCTCGCGGAGCCGCGCCGCCGGGCCGAGCTCGCGGCCGGCGCCGTCCGGCACGCGTCCGAGTTCTCCTGGAGCCACACCGCGAGCGGCCTGCTGGCCGCCTACCGCGACGCGCTCGACGTGCACAGGGAGGTCATGGCGGCATGACACGCGACGAGGCGGCCGAGCTGATCCGCAAGGTCGCGGCCGAGCGGGAGATCCCCTTCGACGTGACCGGCGAGCACTCCTTCGTGGTGACGCTGCCCGGCACCCACAAGCAGAAGACGAACTGCAACCTGATCGTCGGCGAGCACACGCTGCGCGTCGAGGCGTTCGTCATGCGGCACCCGGACGAGAACCGCGAGGCGCTGTGGGAGTGGCTGCTCCAGCGCAACGCGCGCATGTACGGGGTGGCGTTCTCGATCGACGCGGTCGGCGACGTGTACCTCGTCGGCCGCCTGCCGCTGCACGCCGTCACCGAGGACGAGCTCGACCGGCTGCTCGGCGCGGTGCTCACGTACGCCGACGAGAGCTTCGACCCGATGCTGGAGATCGGCTTCGGCTCGGCGATCCGCCGCGAGTGGGAGTGGCGGGTCAAGCGCGGCGAACCGCTGGACAACCTGCGGGCATTCACGGCCTTCGTGGAGCGTGGTACGCCCTCCACCTAGCGTGGGGCACGTGATCGAGCGTCCCCGATTCGCCTGGAAGCCCGTCGGCACCATCGCCGCCGGGGCAGCCACTGCGCTGCTGGTCACCATCTCGCGGTATGACTACCACCGCGACGAGCTGTATTTCCGCATGCTGGGCGCCCATCCCAAGTGGGGCTACGTCGACCAGCCGCCGTTCACGCCGCTGCTCATGCGCGCGTGCGTCGAGCTGTTCGGCGACTCTGTCTGGGCTATCCGGCTGCCCGGCCTGATCCTGACCGTCCTGACCGCCGGCCTGCTCGCGCTGATCGCCCGTGAGGTGGGCGGCGGCGCCCGCGCGCAGGGCATCGCGGCGCTCGCCGTCCTCACCACGTTTCCGCTCATCAGCGGGCACGTCACCGTTACCACCGGGCCCGACCTGGTGATGTGGCTGCTGGCGATCCTGTGCATGATGCGGGCGCTGCTGCGCGAGCAGCCGCGCTACTGGCCCGCGGCGGGCCTGGTCGTCGGGCTGGCCCTCTACAACAAGCACCTGATCGTGCTGCTCCTCCTGACCGTTGCCGCCGCGCTGCTGGTCGTCGGCCCGCGCCGGACCCTGGTGTCGCCCTGGCTGTGGGGCGGCGTGGCGATCGCGGTCGTGGTCGGGCTGCCCAACCTGCTGTATCAGATCGCCAACGACTTTCCGCAGGTGTCGATGGCCGACGCGCTGCGCGAGAACAAGGGCGACGAGGCCCGCATCACGCTCCTGCCACTGCAGTTGGTGTGGCTGGGACCGCTCTTTGTCCCCGTCTGGTGGTGCGGGATCGTCGCGCTGCTGCGCAACCCCGCGCTGCGACCGGTGCGGGCGTTCGGGCTGGCCTATCCACTCATGCTGGTCCTGCTGTTCGCCCTGGCCGGTCAGCCGTATTACAGCATCGGCCTGCTCGCCGCGCTGTTCGCCGTCGGGTCGGTGCCGGTCGAGCGGTGGCTGAGCACGACCCGGCGCCGGGCGCTGTTCGCCGCCGGGGCCGTGGTCAACTGCGGCATCGCGATCGTGAGCTCACTGCCGGTGATCCCGGTCGACGTCGTCGGCCGCACCCCGATCCCGGCGATGAACCAGGTGGTCGCCGACCAGATCGGCTGGCCGCGCTATGTCCGCCAGGTCGCCGACGTCTATGAGTCCTTGCCCGCGGAGGACCGTGCCCGCACCGTGCTGCTCACCGGCAACTACGGCGAGGCGGGGTCGCTCGACCGCTACGGCAAGCCGCTCGGCCTGCCCGATGTCTACAGTGGACAAAACGAGCTGTGGCACCTGGGCCCGCCGCCGGAGTCGGCCACCGTCGTCGTGTTCGTCTTCCAGGGCGACCCGGATCGGCTGCGTGCGTTCGGTTCGTGCGAGGAACGGGCCCGGCTCGACAATGGTTACGGCGTCGATAACGAGGAGCAAACAGCGCGGGTCTACGTTTGCCGCGACCGGGTCGGCACCTGGGCTGAGCTGTGGCCGCGCTTCCAGCATTTCGATTGATTTCGATTATTTCGAGTGTGTGAGCGAGCCGACAGCGCGTTTACTTGTCGCTCGAATCGCGCGGCGCGTAACGTCGTTCACGGATCCGGCGATTCCTGAAGTTGGGGAGCGACGGGGGTGTTCTGGGCCTTCGCGGCCCACTCGCGGTGATGTGTCCGGGCGGGGCGCGTCATCGCAAACCGGCGGCACCGCGCGGCCGAAAGGCTGCTGCAGAGCGGGTGTCGTGGACTGGGGGTGCACGCCACCCGCTGCCGCCGGTACGAGCACTGCGTCAAGGCCCGTGAAACTTAATCCGGGCATAAAGACGCGCCGGGTCGAAAACCCGTAGCTTCCTCGCATGCGAACGCTGCCGCGTGCCGTCGCCGCTGCCTTTCTCGCGCTTGCACTCGCCGGATGTGGCGATCAGCCGTCGTCCGATCCGTCGCTGGCCGCCTCGGGCGTTCCCGACGTCGTCGCCGAGGAGTCGGCGCAGGCGGCCTCCCCGGACGAGAGCGGCGTGGCGGCCCTGAACGCGGCGGGCCAGGCCTCGGCCAAGCCGAGCAGCGCCGGGCCGAAGACCGCGCCGACCCAGACGTTCGGCGTCGGGGTCAGCCAGTTCACCTTCTCCCGCGCCGGCCGCACGCTGCGCACGCTCGTCTTCTACCCGTCGACCGGCAGCGCCGGCGGCTCGCCCAAGAACAACGCCCCGGTCGCCGCGGGCCGCTTCCCGCTGGTGCTGTGGAGCCACGGGCTGCACGGCTCGCCCGAGGGGTACCAGGGAGTCAGCGCGAAGATCGCCGCGGCCGGCTTCGTCGTGGCCGCTCCGGCGTACCCGTTCACCAACGACAAGGCGAACCCGTTCAACCAGGGCGACATGAGCAACCAGCCGGCAGACGCGTCGGCGGTGATCACCGAGGTGCTGAAGCTGGACGCCAAGGCCGGCGCCGCGCTGGCCGGGCACATCGAGACCGGGCGGGTCGGCGCGGCCGGCCACTCGGCGGGCGGCTACACGACCGCCGGCATGCTGTCGGGCTCGGGCCGCGACAGCCGGCTCAAGGGCGGGATCATCGTCGCCGGCGGCGGGATGGGCGGCAAGTTCAGCGGCGCCGCCACCCCGGTGCTGTTCATCCACGGCGACAAGGACGGCACCGTGCCGTACAGCAGCGGAAAAAGCCTCTACGACGGCTGCTCGTGGCCGAAGGGCTTCCTGACCCTGCTCGGCGGTGACCACGGCGCGGCCCTGTTCGGCAGCACGCCGGCGGCGCAGGCGGTGAGCAAGACGATGATCGACTTCTTCCGCTACTCGCTCTACGGCGACGGCCCGGCGAAGTCCCGCCTGCGCGGCGACGCGACAGTGAGCGGCGCCGCGAAGTACGACGGAACGCTATAGCGCGAACACGTCGAGGAGGCCGGTCAGCTCCAGTTGGGCGTAGGCGAGCGGCCGCGGGTTGCGCAGCGACAGCGTGCAGCCGGCGCCGTTCGCCAGCTTCCAGCAGCTCACCAGCGCCCCGATGCCGGCCGAGTCGAGCACCGTCACCGCCTCCAGGTCGAGGACCAGCTCGCCGGGCTCGAACGCGGGCAGCACCGCCCGGACCGCCAGCACCACCTGCTCGCGGGTCGCCAGGTCGAGCTCGCCCGCCAGGCGGATCACGACCGTGCCCGCCTGCTTGGCCTCCAGCGTTGCCGACAGCCCGTCCAAAGTCGCCCCCCGCCCGTCCCGTGGAGGGCAGCCTCTACCCGGCGATCGGCACCTCAAACCGTTCGGCTGCCCGCTGTTTCGCCACCCGGCGCTCCCGGGCCGGCTGGACCAGCAGGTGACCGGCGGCCGCCGTGAGCCCGAGCGCGCCGCAGATCGCCCAGTGCCAGTTGCCGAGGTGCTCCAGGCTGGCGCCGCCGGCGGCCGGCGCGATGAAGCTCGCGGCCGGGAAGACCAGATAGAAGACGCTCTGGTACCGCCCGCGCAGGGCCTCGGGGGACAGTTCGGCGATGACCGCGGCGTTCGGCGGCGCGGCGATCATCGAGCCGATCGTCCAGATGCTCGCGGCGATGAGGTAGCCGTAGAGGTTGTCGGCCAGCGCGACGTAGGCGAAGCCGAGCCCGAGGAACACGTTGGCCACGGCGAGCGCGGTGCCCTTGCGCCAGCGCCCGATCAGCCTCGGCACGAACAGCTGCCCGAGCACGATGAGCAGCCCGGCGTAGGCGACCACCGACCCGTACGCCGAGGGCCGCAGCCCGTCGGCGTCGATGGCCAGCGGCAGGATCGTCGACGTCTGGAGGGTCACCACGGACAGCAGCAGCGACAGGCCGACGAAGAGCATGAACGACGGGTCGGTGAGCGCGGTGTGCAGCCCGCCCGGCGCCCGCACGGTCCGGTGCTGCCGGGGCCTGGTCTCGCGCACCTTCCACAGGATGAGCAGCGCCGTGATCAGCGTGCCGATGGCGTCGATGCTGAAGAGCAGCGTGAAGCTGACCTCGGCGAGCGCGCCGGCGATCAGCGAGGCGACCGCCATGCCCAGGTTGAACGCCCAGAACTGGAGGTTGAACGCGCGGCTGCGGTCGTCGGCCGGGGTCACGTCGACGATCGCCGCCACGAATGCCGGGCCGGGCATCGAGTGCATGACGCCGAGCAGTGCGGCCAGCACGGCGATGGCGGCGATCCGGTCGGTGAGGGCGAGGCCGGCCAGCAGGACCACGGCGCCGAAGTGCGCCACGAGCAGCGTCGGGCGGCGGCCCCAGCGGTCGGCGAGCACCCCGCCGAGCAGGACGCCGCCGATGCCGCCGATGCCGTACCCGCCGACGACCAGGCCGGCGACGCTGGGCGAGAGGCCGCGGTCGGAGGTGAGGTACAGCGAGAGGACCAGCGCCACGAAGCCGCCGACGCGGTTGATGAGCATGCCGGTCCAGAGGTACCAGTACATCCGGGGGAGACCGCCGAAGATGCGCACTCTGCCTCTTCTATTAGGAAGCTTTACAGTCAGATCTTAACGAGGCTGGCTTCGCGCTCCTCGGCGGCCAGCTCCTCGACCCGGCGCTCGCGGGCGGGCGCCGCCAGCAGGCTCCACGCGCCGGCGGCCAGGCCGAGCCCGAGGCAGCCGAGCCACAGCGCGGTGTTGTTCGCGTGCTGGCGCACGGCGCCGCCCAGCGTCGGGGCCAGGAACGACGCCAGCTGCCAGGACAGCGAGTAGCCGCCCTGGTAGCGGCCGCGCATGGCGACGGGGGAGAGGCCTGCGAGCAGGGCGGAGTTCGACGGTGCGTTGAGCATCTCGCCGAGGGTCCAGACGAGCACCGTCGCGCCGTACCAGACCGGGGTGTGCGCGAACGCGGTGAGGCCGAAGCCCAGGCCGATGATCGCGGCCGAGACCGGCAGGATGTAGGCCGGGCGGCGGCGGACGAGCAGCCGGGTCAGCCCGAGCTGTCCCACGACGATCAGGATGCCGTTCAGGGCGATGACGACGCCGAAGGTGCTGGCGGGCAGGTCGTCGTCGACCATGGCCAGCGGCAGCATCGACATGTGCTGGAGGATGACCAGCGCGATCAGCAGGTTGCAGGCGATGAACCCGAGGAAGACCCGGTCCTTCGCGACGGCCGCCAGGGAGCCGCCCTCGTGCTTCGCCTCGAGGTGCGCCGGGCGCGTCTCGCGCGTCTTGACCGCGATCAGGACGGCGGCGAACGCCGTGGTGGCCGCGTCGGCGGCGAACAGCCAGAAGTAGCCGGCCGAGGAGGCGAAGCCGGCCAGGACCGCGGCGACGGCGAAGCCGAGGTTGATCGCCCAGAAGTAGATGTTGAAGGCCCGCATGCGGTCGCCGTCGGGCACGATGTCGGTGATCATCGCGCCGAGCGCGGGCCGGGCGGCCTCGGCGGCCAGGCCCAGCAGCCCCGCGGCGACCATGATGGCGATCTCGCCGCGCACCAGGCCCAGCGCGATCATCAGTGCCGACGCCGAGCCGAGCGCGAGCAGGGCGGTGGGCCGGCGGCCCCAGCGGTCGGTCAGGTGGCCGCCCGCCGTGACGCCGATCGCGCCGCCCAGCCCGTAGAAGCCGATGACGAGGCCGGCCGTCGTCTCGGAGAAGCCGCGCTGGGAGGTGAGGTAGATCGCGAGGAAGATGATCACGAACCCGCCGGCGCGGTTGATCAGCGTGGCCGTCCACACGGCCCAGAACTGGGCGGGCAGCGGCTGTTTCCCCGTAATGACCGGCACGGTTTGGCATCCTTACATCCGGACCCCTGCGCTGTCGAAAGGTTATGTGCGGGAGGATGGATCCATGAGCGAAGTCGGGACACTGGTGCTCTTGCGGCACGGTGAGAGCGAGTGGAACGCCAAGAACCTGTTCACCGGCTGGGTCGACGTGGACCTCAGCGCCAAAGGAGAGGCCGAGGCCCGGCGGGGCGGCGAGCTGATCCGTGATTCCGGTCTCCTGCCGGATGTGGTGCACACGTCAGTGCTGCGCCGTGCCATCCGCACCAGCGAGATCGCCCTGCACGCCGCCGACCGGCACTGGATCCCGGTCCAGCGCAACTGGCGGCTCAACGAGCGGCACTACGGTGCCCTCCAGGGCAAGAACAAGAAGCAGACGCTGGAGGAGTTCGGCGAGGAGCAGTTCATGCTCTGGCGCCGTTCCTACGACGTGCCGCCGCCGCCCATCGCCGACGACGACGAGTGGTCGCAGGTCGACGACCCGCGGTACGGGAACCTGCCGCCGGAGCTGCGGCCCCGCACGGAGTGCCTGAAGGACGTCGTCGCCCGGATGCTGCCGTACTGGTACGACCAGATCGTCCCGCAGCTGCTCGACGGCAAGACCGTCCTGGTCGCCGCGCACGGCAACTCGCTGCGCGCGCTGGTCAAGCACCTCGACGGCATCTCGGACGAGGCGATCGCCAAGCTCAACATCCCGACCGGCATCCCGCTGCGCTATGACCTCGACGCGTCGCTCAAGCCGGTCACGACCGGCGGCACCTACCTGGACCCGGAGGCGGCGGCCGAGGCCGCGGCCGCGGTGGCGAACCAGGGTCGCTGACGCGCACCACAAAGGGGGAGGGCCGCGGCCCTCCCCCTTTGCTGTCTCGTCACTCGGGGCGGCTGTCCAGCGCCTCGCCCGTGACCAGGAACACCACGTGCCGGCCGGCGTTGACCGCGTGGTCGGCGTAGCGCTCGTAGTAGCGCCCGAGCAGCGCCGAGTCGACGGCGGCCTCGGTCCCCTCCGACCAGCCGGGCCCGAACATCGTGGTGAACAGGCTGGTGTGCAGCCGGTCCATTTCGTCGTCGTCGCGGTCGAGCTGGCCGGCCGCCACGATGTCGGAGGTGGAGATCGCCCGGGAGATCTTCCCGGCGATCCGGTCGGCCACGGTGCCCATCTGCTCGAACGTCTCGACCAGCGGCTCCGGCACGGCCACGTTGGGGTGGCGGCGCAGCGCCGTCTTGGCCACGTGCTCGGCGAGGTCGCCCATGCGCTCCAGGTCGGCCGCCAGGTGCAGCGCGGTCAGCACCAGCCGCAGGTCCGACGCCACCGGCGCCTGGCGGGCGCAGAGGTCGTACACCTTGTCCTCGACGAGGCGGTACAGCGCGTTGACCTCCGGGTCGCGGGCGATGACCTCCTCGGCGTCGGTCTGGTCCGCTTTCAGCAGGGCGTTGGTGGCCCGGCTCATGGCGCTGCGGACGGCGTCGGCCATCCAGACCAGCAGCCGATTGACCTGCACAAGATCCGCACGGTATTCGTCGCGCATACTGCTCCTATCGTGTCGAACCTCACGGTATGGCGGCACTGCTGCGCCGCACGTGAACATCCCCTTCCACCAGGGTGAACACTGGACTACGTGAGCCCGTTTCGTGCCCCTGCGAGCCGTCGGTCGGGTAATGCACCTCCTACCATCAAGCCGTGGAGTGGAAGTTCCGGCAGGCAAGGTCCGAGGGGCCGGCGATGACCGACATCCTTGACGCGTTGCAGGTCGGGGTGCTGGTTCTCGACGAGTCCGATCATCCCGTGCTGGCCAACGCGGCGGCCCGGGAGATGGGTCTCGTGCGACAGCGGGCGGGCGGCCCCGAGGAGGCGCACACGATCGTGCGCACCCTCGCCGGCCAGGTCCGCCGCAACGGGGTCACCCGGGTCGTCGAGCTCGACCTGCCCCGGCTGACCTACGGCGAGCCGCTCGGGGTCAACGTGCGGGCCGTGCCCCTCGACAACGGCCGGGTGGCGATCGAGGCCGCCGACGTGACCGAGGCCCACCGGGTCGCCCGCGTGCGCCGGGACTTCGTCGCCAACGTCAGCCACGAGCTCAAGACGCCCGTCGGCGCGCTCCAACTGCTGGCCGAGGCGCTGCTGGACGCCACCGACAAGGACCCCGCCGCCGCCATCCGGTTCGCGGAGCGGATCAAGCACGAGTCGTCCCGGCTCGGCCGGCTCGTCTCGGAGCTGCTCGAGCTCTCCCGGCTCCAGGGCGCGGAGCCGCTGCCCGAGCCGGAGCCGGTCGACGTCGACAAGATCACGGCCGAGGTCGTCGACCGCACCAAGACGCCCGCCTCCGCCAAGGAGATGCAGGTCGTCTTCCGGGGCACCCGCGGCCTGACCGTCTACGGCAACGAGAACCAGCTCGTCACCGCCGTGGTCAACCTGGTGGAGAACGCGATCGCGTACTCGCCGGAGGCCACCGAGGTCACGGTCACCACCTCCACCAGCGGCGACGGCTACGTCGAGATCGCGGTCGCCGACCAGGGCATCGGCATTGAGCCGCGGGACCTCGACCGCATCTTCGAGCGCTTCTACCGCGCCGATCGCGCCCGCTCCCGGGCCACCGGCGGCACCGGGCTGGGCCTGGCGATCGTCAAGCACATCTCGACCAACCACGGCGGCCGGGTGACGGTGGAGAGCACCGTCGGAGTTGGTTCGACGTTCACCCTGCGGCTGCCTTCGCGTCCGTCGGACGCCGCGTTGGCGCTACCGCCGTCAGTTGAGATCGGAGGGGCCCCATGATCGTTATGCAACAGCAATCTCAGATCCGCGGTTCGCAGCGCAGTGCGGTTCCCCGGCAGCTACGAAAGGACAGCACGTTGGCGCGCGTACTCGTGGTCGAGGACGAAGACTCGATCTCCGACCCGTTGTCGTACATGCTCCGTCGCGAGGGCTTCGAGGTCTCCATCGCCGCGACCGGCACCGAGGCCCTGACCGAGTTCGACCGCACCGGCGCGGACATCGTCCTGCTCGACCTGATGCTCCCCGAGATGTCCGGCACCGAGGTGTGCCGGCAGATGCGGCAGAAGTCCAACGTGCCGATCATCATGATCACGGCTCGGGACAGCGAGATCGACAAGGTGGTCGGCCTGGAGATCGGCGCCGACGACTACGTCACCAAGCCCTACTCGCCGCGCGAGCTGGTCGCCCGCATCCGCGCCGTGCTCCGCCGCCAGGTGGACGCGGTGGGCGAACTGGCGCCGCCGACCCTGTCGGCCGGCCCGGTCCGGATGGACGTCGACCGCCACGTGGTGACGGTGGCCGGCGACGCGGTCCAGCTGCCGCTGAAGGAGTTCGAGCTCCTGGAGCTCCTGCTGCGCAACGCGGGCCGGGTCCTGACCCGCGGCCAGCTGATCGACCGGGTCTGGGGCGCCGACTACGTCGGCGACACGAAGACCCTGGACGTGCACGTGAAGCGCCTCCGCTCCAAGATCGAGCCCGAGCCCTCCGCGCCGCGCTTCATCGTCACGGTCCGCGGCCTGGGCTACAAGTTCGAGCCGTAGAGACCGCCGAACGGCCGGGTCCCCGGGGGTGGGGAGCCGGCCGTTCCGCTTGGCTCGAATTGGCTCGAATTGGCGCCGGGATCAGGAGTCGAGTGCCGCGCGCCACTCGTACGGCTTGGCGAAGTGGCCCGGGGCACACACCAGCTCGTCGATCTTGCGCCGCTCCCGGGCGGGACTGCCGGCGACGACCGTGTCGGACGGGACGTCCCGGGTGACGACCGAGCCGGCGCCGACGAGCGCGCGGGCGCCGATCCGGACACCGGGGAGGATCGTCGCGTTCCCGCCGATCGAGGCGTCGTCGTCGACCGTCGCGCCGCCGACGCACTCGTCGTAGCGCGGGCACGGCGGGTGCGGGTCGTCGGTGAACACGACGCCCGGGCCGAGGAAGACCCGGCGGCCGAGGGTCACGTTCTCCAGGAAGCAGTGCGAGTGGACCCGGCTGCCGTCGCCGATCCGGTTGCCCGGCTCGAGCACCGCGTTGGTGCCGACGGAGCAGCCGTCACCGATGACGTTGTTCTCGCGGATCATGGCGCCGTGTCCGGAGTTGAACCGCTCGCCGATGACCGTGCCGGCGTAGATCACCGTGCCGGAGCGGATCCGGCTGTTCGGGCCGATGACGGTGGGCAGCTCGCCCGGCTCCCGGCCCCGCGGCGGCACGCCGATCCGGGCGCCCGGCTCCACGACGGTGCCCTCGCCGAGCTGTACTCCCGGAAAGATCTCTTCACTCACGGATCGAACCTATCGGGGCAGCGGGTTCGCCGGTTGTCGCACACCGGACACCACCCTCGCCGTACCGTCGGCTCTCGTGCGTGACTTCAACACCCGCCCCGCCGGAATGCTCCTGATGCTGGTCGGGCTGCTGCTGGCCGCCAGCTCGGCGTGGACCGCCGTCGGCGCCGCGACCTGGCCCGAGTCCCTGCCGAGCATCGTCATCGGCCTGGCGCTGGTGGCCGTGGGCTACCCGCTCGTGTCGCGGGCCCGGCGGCAGCGGCGGGCGGGTGAGAGCTCAGACGGGGCGGAGGGGGATTAGCTTGCGGGCGGCTTCGGTGGCCGGGTGCGGCGCGATCATGCCCTGCTCGGCCCGGGCCGCGCACAGCTCGGCGAGCTTCGCGTAGGCCGCCTTGCCGACGAGCGCGGTGAGCTCCGGCTCGTACTCCTGATAGAGCCGCTGGGCCCCGACGTGCGCCTCGGGCGACGACGTGCACCACCAGTGCAGGTCGTGGCCGCCCTCGCCCCAGCCGCGCCGGTCGAACTCGCCGAGCGTGGAGACGAGCACCTTGGTGCCGTCGGCGCGCTTGCGCCAGTCCTGGTCCCGCCGTACCGGCAGCTGCCAGCACACGTCGGGCTTGTACTCCAGCGGGTGCACCCCGTCGCGCAGGGCCTGCCCGTGCAGCGCGCAGCCGCCACCGCCGGCGAAGTCGGTGTCGTTCTGGAACACGCACCCGGCGCCCGGCCGGGTGGCGGTGCGCAGGGCCGGGCTCTCGCCGTCGATGGTGTCCATCTCGGTGTAGTTCTTGAAGCCCTTGCGGTAGTGCTGCCAGTGCTGCGGGGTCAGCCGCTTGGCCGCGGCCCGCACCCGCTTCTGGTCGTCCTCGTCGGTGAAGAACGCGCCGTGCGAGCAGCAGCCCTGCTCCGGTGCGCCCTCGACGATCCCGTGGCAGCCGTTGCCGTACACACACGTCCAGTTGGACAGCAGCCAGGTCAGGTCGGCCCGGATGAGGTGGTCGGAATCGGCCGGGTCGGCGAACTCCAGCCACTCGCGCGGGAAGTCGAGGTCGACCTCGAGGGCGCGCGGGTCGTCCGAGTCGAGCACCTCGACGTGGATGTCCATTTGACGAAGCGTACGCCGTCCTGCGCGGACGGCCGCAACCCGACGCGACTACGGTGAAGCGATGCGTCTCGGTGTGCTCGATGTGGGCTCAAATACGGTCCACCTCCTGGTCGTCGATGCCCACCACGGCGCGCACCCGTGGCCGGCGCACTCGCAGAAGGCCGAGCTGCGCCTCGCCGAACGGATCGGCGCCAACGGCGAGCTGACCAGGACCGGCGCCGACAGCCTCGTCGCGGCGGTGGCCGAGGCGCGCGACGCCGCCGCCGGGCTGGAGACCGACGACCTGCTGGCATTCGCGACGTCGGCGGTGCGCGACGCGCGCAACTCCGCCCGCGTGCTCAAGCGGGTGCGCGAGGAGACGGGCGTCGACCTTCAGGTGCTCTCCGGCGAGGCCGAGGCCATCATGACGTTCCTGGCCGTGCGCCGCTGGTTCGGCTGGTCGGCCGGCCGGCTGCTGGTCATGGACATCGGCGGCGGCTCGCTGGAGCTCGCGGCCGGCATCGACGAGGAGCCCGACGTGGCGATGTCGGTGCCGCTCGGCGTCGGCCGGCTCACCCGCGAGCGGCTGCACGGCGACCCGCCGACCGCGGCGTCGGTCGACGCGCTGTACGAGTACGCGGAGGCCGAGGTCGCCAAGGCGGTCGACAAGCTCGCCGGCAGCGGCTGGGACCGCCCGGTCGCCACCTCGAAGACGTTCCGCACGCTGGCCCGCCTCGCCGGGGCCGCCCCGTCGAACGCCGGCCCCCGCATGCCGCGCCGGCTCACCCGCGTCGGCCTGCACCAGGTGCTGTCGTTCATCCGCCGGATCCCGTCGGGGGCGCTGGCCGAGATCGACGGCGTCAGCCCGGGCCGCGCGCACCAGATCCTGGCCGGCGCCGTCGTGGCCGAGGTCACGATGCGCAGTCTGGGCATCGACGAGGTCGAGATCTGCCCGTGGGCACTGCGCGAAGGAGTGATTCTTCGCCGGCTGGAAGTGCTGGAGTCGAGTTGATCGACAAGAGACGCTACCCCGGTCGGGCTAGCCTGGTGTTGTGAGTCGTCAAGTTCCGGTCCTGTTGTCCACCTCCTCCGTCTTCCCCGAGCCGACCGCGGCCGGCTTCGAGGTGGCCGCCTCGCTCGGCTACGACGGAGTCGAGGTCATGGTCTGGTCCGACGCGGTGAGCCAGGACGCGGGGGCGCTTGTCGGGCTGTCGAAGCACTACGGCGTGCCGGTGCGGTCTGTGCACGCCCCATGTCTCATGGTCACCCAGCGGGTGTGGAGCCCCGACCCGTGGGAGCGGCTGCGCCGCGCCGCCGAGCTCGCCGACACGCTGGGCGCTGACACCGTCGTGGTGCACCCGCCGTTCGCGTGGCAGCGCGACTACGCCCGGACGTTCCAGTCCGGCCTGCTGAGGCTCGGCCGGCAGCACCCCGGCATCCGCTTCGCCGTGGAGAACATGTTCCCGCTGCGGGGCGTCGGCCGGGAGTTCGTCCCGTATGCACCGGGCTGGGATCCGACGCTGATCGGCTTCGACGCCTACACGCTGGACCTCTCCCACTGTGCCGCGTCGCGCACCGACGCCATCCAGCTGGCCGACACGATGCGCGGCAACCTGGCCCACGTCCACCTGGGCGACGGCACCGGCAAGGGCCGCGACGAGCACCTGGTCCCGGGCCGCGGCACCCAGCCCTGCGCCGAGCTGCTGGCGTCCCTGGACTCCCGCGGCTTCACCGGCTCGGTCGCGGTCGAGGTGGGCACCCGGAAGTCCCGCAGCCGCGCCGACCGCGAGGCCGACCTGGCGGAGTCGCTCCGCTTCGCCCGCCAGCACCTGGCCACGCCGTCCCCGGTGGCCTGAGCACGCACGACGACGCCCCCGGCGCTGCGGCAAGAGCGCCGGGGGCGGCAAAGTCGTGGGTGGGTCAGATCCTGCGGACGGACTCGGCCTGGGGGCCCTTGGGGCCCTGCTTGATCTCGAATTCGACGCGCTGGTTCTCGTCGAGGCTGCGGTAGCCCTCCGAGACGATCGCGGAGAAGTGGACGAAGACGTCGTTTCCGCCGTCCACGCTGATGAAGCCGAAGCCCTTGTCAGCGTTGAACCACTTCACGGTTCCCTGGGCCATGGTGCTGTTACTCCTTCGTAGGGCGTTGTGATCCGGGGTCTTACCCGGTGTCCGGGGTCGCCACAGACCGCAGCGTCCCCGCATCGCCCAACCCCGCCTGTCCGACAAGTCGGACAGGCGGTAAAGCGAACCACATCACGCAAGATATGCCGCGGCGAGCGGCCCTGTGGCCCGTTTCGGTTTTCTCAATGCTTTTCGGCCGGGGCCGATCGGCGCTGGACCCGGCCTTACGCCGAGACGACCGCCCGATCGGCCTCGCCCGTGGTGACCTGTACCGGAGCCAGCGTGGCGCCGGTTTCGGCGGCGCGCTTGCGGGCGCGGTGGGCGGCGACGTGGGAGCGCGTCGCGCACCGCTCCGAGCAGAACCGGCGGCAGCAGTTCGAGGACGTGTCGAGATACACGTTGCCGCAGCGCTCGTCGGCGCACACGCCGAACCGGGCACTGCCGTGCTCGCACAGCCACACGGCCAGGCCCCAGGCGGCGCCGGCCAGCAGCTCCGAGCTCACGGACGAGCCCCGGCCGGTCACGTGCATGTGCCAGTCGTGGGTGTCGTGGCCGGAGATGCGCGGCTGCATCGGATACGCCTCGAGGAGCGCGTTGAGCTCGGCGACGGCCGCGACGTCACGGCCCGAGGAGCCGTGCTCGAACACCTCCCGGAGGCGTTTGCGAGCGCGCCGGAGGGCGACGAGGTCACGCTCCGTCGCCTCGGCCGTCTGCCAACTGTCCTCGCCGAACAGTGCGGAGAGGTCTTGCATGCTTTCGAGCGGCGCGTTGACGATGTCGACGGCGGTCCGCGCATACGCGTCGAAGTCCACCCGACCAAGGTAGTCAAGAAATGCCACACTGGCGACCAGGCGTCACCGGACCCGGTCCGATCTGTTTACGCTCGGCACATGCTCAGATCGGCAATCCTCGCCGCCGCCCGCTCAAACAGGGTCGAGCGGCTCGTTGAATCCGCCCCGGTCAGTCGGTCCATCGTGCGTCGCTTCATCGCTGGTGAGCACGCGGACGACGCCCTGGCGTGCACCCGTGACCTCGTCGCCGACGGGCTGGCGGTCACGATCGACTTCCTGGGCGAGGACACCACCAACCCCCAGCAGGCCGAGGCGACCCGCGACGAGTACATCAAGCTGCTCGACGCCCTGCACGCCGCCGAACTCACCCCCGCCGCCGAGGTCAGCCTGAAGCTGTCCGCCCTCGGCCAGGTCTTCGACGAGAAGCTCGCCTACGAGCACGCCCGCGCGATCTGCGCCAAGGCGACCGAGGCCGGCACCACCGTCACGCTCGACGCCGAGGACCACACCACCACCGACTCGACGCTGGAGGTGCTGGCCCGGCTGCGCGCCGACTTCCCGACGACGGGCGCGGTCGTCCAGTCGTACCTGCGGCGCACCGAGGCCGACTGCCGTGAGCTGGCGGTCAGCGGCTCCCGGGTCCGGCTCTGCAAGGGCGCCTACAACGAGCCCGAGTCGGTCGCGTACCAGCGCCGGCTCGACGTCGACAAGTCCTACGTACGCTGCCTCAATGTGCTGATGTCCGGCGCCGGCCACCCGATGATCGCCACGCACGACCCCCGCCTGGTGGCCATCGGCGAGGACCGCGCCAAGTGGTTCGACCGCACGCCGGACGAGTTCGAGTTCCAGATGCTGTACGGCGTGCGCCCGGACGAGCAGCGCCGGCTGGCCGAGCTGGGGTACACCGTCCGGGTCTATCTGCCCTACGGCACGCAGTGGTACGCGTACATGATGCGCCGGCTGGCCGAACGACCGGCCAACCTGGCCTTTTTCGCGAGGGCACTGCGATCAAAGGGCTAATGCGACATCTCGTCCATACGGGCGACGCGACCACTTGACCGGTTCGCGTACGGTCCGGCAGTGATGGAAGGGGAGCGACCGGACGCGACGGGATACGCGCAAGACCTGCGCCACCCGCCGCTGCCGCACCAGCGCCCCACCCACTACCCGTTCCCGCCGCCCACGCCGGCCCAGCCGTCCCGGGTCGGGGTGGTGCGGATCGTGCTGCTCGTCGCCCTGGCCGTGCTGCTCGTCGCGCCACCGGCCGCGATCGCGTTCGCGACCGTCCGGCAGGACCGCGCGCGCACGCTCGTCGGCCAGGGCGCCGTCACCGGCGGCGAGCGGGGGCCCGGCCGGTCGGACGGCGCCGGGCCCAAGGCCACGCCGGGCGCCACCAAGGGCCCGGCGCCGACCACGCTCGACGGCCGGGTCCGCCTCGCGCTGACGGAGCAGGGTGCGAGCCTCCTCGCCGGCGACGAGGGGGGTTTCCTGGCGGCGGTGGATGCTTCGGTACCGCAGCTGCGTGAGCGGCTGGCCAAGCGCTACGCCTCGCTCCGGCAGCTGCAGGTCAAGGTCTGGGACGCGGCCCTCGTCGGCAAGGTCGACACCGCCGCCGACGGCACCGCGTCGGCCACGGTCTTCGTGCAGTACTGCTACGTCGTCACCACCTGCGACCGCATGAACCTCCAGGCCGCCACCCGCTGGAAGATCGCGGGCAAGACCGTCACGCTGCTCGACTTCGGGACCAGCCAGGACCTCGGGCCGCGCCCGTGGGAGGCCAGCGAGCTGCGCACCGCCGTCGGCGACCGGGTGGTGCTGTCGACCACCCCGAAGTACGCCGGCCGCCTCCAGTCGATGCTGAGCGCGGCGGAGCGGGCCGCCGCCCTGGCCGACCGCTACGCCAAGTGGGGGTCGCCCCCGTCGCGGTACGTCGTCTACCTGGCCGGGCCGGACGAGTGGGCGTCCTGGTACGGCATGAAGCAGGAGAACTGGGTGGCCGGCTTCGCGCTGCCACTCACCGCCGACGCCACCGAGATCGTGCTCAACGCCGCCCGGGTCGACACCAAGGAGACCCTCGACGTGCTGCGCCACGAGTTCACGCACGTCGTGACGCTCGCGCACGTCGACCGCTCCTACGACAACACGTGGTGGCTCGTCGAGGGCATCGCCGAGTACGTGCGGGTGAAGGGCACCGGCAAGCCGTTCGGCGCGATGGGCGAGGTGCGCACGTTCGTCCGCAGCGGCCACTGGAAGAACAACGAGATCGCGCTGGACGACCCGCCGGAGGGGACGTCGACGGCCGACGTGAGCGGCCGCTACGGCATCGCGTACCTGTCCGTGCAGCGGTTGGTCGACCGGTTCGGCGAGGACCGCATGCTCCAGTTCTTCGATCTCGCCGCGCGGCAGGGCGTCGCCTTCGACGAGGCGGCATCGAAGGCCTTCGGCGTCGGCTGGGACGACGTGGCCGCCGACTGTGTGAAGAACATCAAGAACCGTATCTAAGATTGCGAGCGTGCATCGCGTTCCCCCGCGCGTCCAGCTCACCGTCTTCGTCGGCCTGCTCAGCATCGTCTCGCTGACCGCGGCCTCCTGCGGCGGCGAGGACAACGACATCGGGCTCGGCAGCGCCGGCCGCGGCGACGTCGTCGAGGTGGTCGATGCCCCCGCGACCATCACCGCCCGGGCCGCCGCCACCCTCACCGCGGCGGCCGACGGCACCCTCGCCACGCTCGCGGTCAAGCCGGGCGACACCGTCGCCGCCGGCCAGGTGCTCGCGGTGATCGACTCGCCGTCGGCCCAGCAGCGGCTGGCGGCGGCCGGCCAGGCCCTCGACGCGCTGAAGGGTGCCGGGGGAGGCGGCGGCAGCGTCAAGAACCTCTCGGCGACCCAGAAGAAGACCGATGACGCCGCAGCGAAGGCGTTCGATGACGCCCGCAAGGCCGCGGAGAAGGTGGCGGATCCGGCGGTACGGCAGGCGCTGCTGAACCAGCTCGATCTCGCCGAGAAGACGTATCAGGAGGCGGCGGCCTCGGCCCGGGCGCTGATCGCCTCGGTGCAGCGCGGCCTGGCGAGCGTCAACCAGGCGATGTCGGCGCTCACGGCGGCCCAGCGGGCTCAGGCGCAGAGCGCGTACGACCTGGCGAGGTCGACGGTCGACGCGCTCACCCTGCGGGCGCCGGTGGCGGGCGTGGTCCAGCTGGGCGGCACCTCGGCCGGCTCGGCCCCGTCGATCACCGAGCTGCTCGGCGCCGGCAGCCTCCCCGTCGAGTCGCCGCAGCAGACCGGCCCCGGCATCGACCCGGCCGTGCCGGTCGGCGGCCAGGTCTCCGCCGGCGCCGCCATCCTCACCGTGGTCGACCTCTCGCAGCTGGGCCTCATGGCCGAGATCGATGAGACCGACGTCCTGCTGGTGCAGCCGGGAGTGACCGCGCGGGTGGAGCTCGACGCGGCCCCCGGCGCCGCCTACGAGGCCACCGTGCTGTCGGCCGACGTGCTGCCGACGACCTCGGCGCGCGGCGGGGTCTCGTATCGCACGCGCCTCACGCTGGGCGCCGGGAAGTTCGACGACGGCCGGGCCGCCCCGACGCCGCGGCCCGGCATGAACGCGGTCGCCCACCTGCAGGTGCGTTCGATCCAGAACGCGGTGACGGTCCCGGCGGCCGCCGTGTTCAACGTCGGCGGCGAGGACGTGGTGTGGCTGGTCCGCGACGGCAGGGCGGTCCAGACGCCGGTCACCGTCGGCGTGTCCGGCCAGGACCGGGTGCAGGTGCTCGCCGGGGTGTCCGACGGCGACCGGATCGTCGTGCGCGGCACCGACAAGGTCAAACAGGGCATGGAACTGCCGGGATGAGCCCCGCCGCGCTCGTCGCCGAGGACGTCACCCGGGAGTACGCCCTCGACGGCGTCACCGTCCCGGCGCTGCGCGGGGTCAGCTTTACCGTCGAAGCCGGCGACTATGTGGCGATCATCGGGCCGTCGGGCTCCGGGAAGTCGACGCTCATGCACCTGCTGGGCGGCCTCGACCGGCCCACCTCGGGGCGGCTGCTCATCGGCGGCCGGGACGTGGCCGGGCTCGGGCCGCAGGAGCTGGCCCGGCTGCGCAACGAGACGATCGGGTTCGTCTTCCAGTCGTTCCACCTGCTCGCCCGCACCAGTGCGGTGGAGAACGTCGCCCTTCCGCTGGTCTATCGCGGCACGCGGGCGGCCGAGCGCCGCAGGCGGGCCCGGGCGGTGCTGGAGCGGGTCGGCCTCGGCCACCGCCTCGACCACCGGCCCAACCAGCTCTCCGGCGGCGAGCAGCAGCGGGTCGCGATCGCCCGCGCCCTGGTCACCGACCCGCAGGTGCTGCTGGCCGACGAGCCGACCGGCAACCTCGACACCAGGAACGGCCAGGCCGTCCTGGCCCTGCTGGAGGCCCTGAACCGGGAGCAGGGCGTGGCCCTGGTGATCGTCACCCACGACAACGAGGTCGCCGCCCGCGCCGCCCGCCGGATCGTGATGCGCGACGGCGAGATCGTGTCATGAGGCTGGCTGAGGCGTGGCGGGTCGCCATCGACGCGCTCCGGGCCAACCGCCTGCGGAGCATGCTCACGATGCTCGGGGTGATCATCGGCGTCGCCGCGGTGGTGGTCCTGGTCGCGATCGGCACCGGCACCAAGCAGAAGATCGAGCAGCAGGTCGAGGGCCTCGGCTCCAACCTGCTCATCGTCGTGCCGGGGCAGGTCAACATCGGCTCGGCGCCGTCCGTGTCCCGGCTGGACCTCTCCGACGTCGACGCCGTCACCAAGATCGTCGGTGACCGCAACCGGGTGGCCGTGACGGTGGCGTCCGGCGAGACCGTCGCCGCCGGGGCCGCCGACACCTTCGCCACGATCAACGGCGTCATCGAGACGACGCCGCAGGTGTTCGTGCGTCACCTGGCCCGCGGCACGTACCTCAGCCGCTCCGACGTCGACACCCAGCGGCGCGTCGCCGTGCTCGGCTGGAGCGTGGCCCACGCGCTCTTCGCCGACCGCGACGCGGTGGGCCAGCAGATCACCATCGCCGGCGTCCGGTTCCGGGTGATCGGCGTGTTCGAGCAGCTCGGCCAGAGCCTCGGCATCGACCGCGACAACGAGGTCCACGTGCCGATCACGACCGCCCAGCGCCTGCTCGGCACCAACCGGGTCGACGGCATCGCGGTCAAGGCCCCGAACCGCGACGAGATCGACGACCTCGGCGCCCGGATCATCGCCGAGCTCTCCCGCCGGCACCCCGGCACCGAGTTCAGCGCGGTCACCCAGGAGCAGATCCTCGGCGTGCTGGGCGACATCCTGGGCGTGCTCACCGGCGTGCTGGCCGCGATCGCCGGGATTTCGCTGCTGGTCGGCGGGGTCGGCGTCTCCAACATCATGCTCGTGTCGGTCCGCGAGCGGACGAAGGAGATCGGGCTGCGCAAGGCGGTCGGGGCCCGGCCGCGCGACATCGGCCTCCAGTTCCTGCTGGAGGCCGTCCTGCTGACCACCTTGGGCGGATTTGCCGGGATGGCCCTGGGCATCGCGGCGTCGCTGATCGTGGCCGCACTGTCACCCGTGCCGGCCGCGATCACGTGGTGGTCGCTCACGCTCGCCTTCGGCGTGTCGGCCGCCGTCGGCATCGTCTTCGGCGTGGTCCCGGCTCAGCGTGCCGGCCGCCTCGACCCGGTCGTCGCGCTGCGGACCGAGTAAGGCAGTTGATGTTGGCGAGGAAAGATTCCGACGAACCCGGGGCGCAAGTCACAGCAGTACCGTTACCGTACTGATAGCACGCTGATTGTGAGTGCCGCGGTTCACGGCGAGACGCTGGTCGGAGGTAGCGATGTCGAGTACGCCACACACCACCGAAGGCCGGCTTGGCGAGGTCAGGTTCCTCACCGTGGCTGAGGTGGCCACCCTGATGCGGGTGTCGAAGATGACCGTTTACCGCCTGGTGCACGCCGGTGATCTCACTGCGGTCCGCGTCGGTCGGTCGTTCCGGGTGCCCGAGCACGCGGTCGACCAATACCTTCGCGAAGCGTTCCGTGAGACCGCATAGCGGGGTCGTTTTCCGATCAAGCGGCGGTGCGGCTACCCTTGAGCCGCTAACCATGTCTTTTGCGTGCCAGCGATGGCACGCGTTCCGCTGTATCGAGGAGAAACCCGCATGGGCTCGGTGGTCAAGAAGCGCCGCAAGCGTATGGCCAAGAAGAAGCACCGCAAGCTGCTGCGCAAGACCCGCGTCCAGCGTCGTCGTCTCGGCAAGTAGTAGCGCCTCGCCGGACCGCCCCGGCCCAGTCCAGGGGCGGCCCGCGTGGATCTCCCTTCGGATCGGGGCCGCGTGACCACGCCGTCAGCACCACGGGTCGTTCTGGTGACCGGGGTGGGCCGCTATCTCGGCGCGCGGCTGGCTGCCCGGCTCGCCGCCGACCCCCGCATCGAACGGGTGATCGGCATCGACGGCACCGCGCCGTCCGGTGAGCTGGCCGAGGTTCTCGACGCTGTCGAGGTCCACCAGGTCGACCTGCGCACCCCCGGGGTGCTGCGGGTGATGGTCGACGCCCGCGTCGAGGCGGTCGCGCATCTCGCCGTGGCCACCGCGGCCGACCAGCAGGGCGGCCGGGCGGCGATGAAGGAGCTCAACGTCATCGGCACGATGCAGCTGCTCGCGGCCTGCCAGCAGGCGACGCGGCTGACGAAGCTGGTGGTGCGCTCCTCCACGGCGGCCTACGGTGCCTCGTTCCGCGACCCCGCGATCTTCACCGAGGACACGGAGCCGCGGGAGGTCCCGCGCGGCGGCTTCGCCAAGGACGTGCTGGACATCGAGGGGTATGTCCGCGGCTTCCGCCGGCGTCGCCACGACGTGCCGGCCACGGTCCTGCGGTTCGCGCCGTTCATCGGCTCGACCGTGGACACGCGGCTGACCCGCTATTTCGCGCAGCCGGTCGTCCCGACCGTCTTCGGCCGCGACCCCCGTCTGCAGTTCCTGCACGTCGATGACGCGTTCGAGGTCCTGCACCGCTCGGTCGTCGAGTCGCACCCGGGCACCTACAACGTGGCCGGGGCCGGCACGCTGACCCTCTCCCAGGCGGTGCGGCGCGCCGGTCGCGTCACCATGCCGGTGCTGGAGCCCGGGCTCAACGCCCTGGCCGGCCTCGGCCGCGCCGGGGTGTCGCTGGACCAGCTGGACCTCTTCGTCCACGGCCGGGTCGTCGACACCGCGCGCCTGATCAGGGAGTTCGGCTACACCCCCCGCACGACCGCCGAGGCGTTCGAGGAGTTCGTCCGCAGCCGCAGCGCGGGCGAGATCCTGCCCGCGGATACGATTCGCTCCGTCGAGCAGGCGCTGCTCGACGGGTTCCGCCGGACCCGTGCGGCCCGCGCCGCGTTGGAGGCTGGCAGTGACTGACCCTGGGACCGACCCTGGTCCTGCCCTCCCGGACCAGTGGGACGACCGGGTCGCCGGCGCGCTCGCGTTCCTGCGCGAGCGGCTCACCGGCGACTACGAGGTGGACGGGTTCGGCTTCGACCGCCACCTGACCGACGGCGTCTTCCTGCCGTTGCTGCGCCCGCTGTACAAGCAATGGTTCCGCACCGAGGTCTTCGGCATCGAGCACCTGCCGAAGGAGGGCGCCGCGCTGGTCGTGGCCAACCACTCCGGCACCCTGGCGCTCGACGCGATGATGCTCTCGGTCGCCGTCCACGACGAGACCCCCGCCCGCCGCCACCTCCGCCTCCTCGGCGCCGACCTGGTCTTCCGCATGCCGGTCGTGTCGGAACTGGCCCGCAAGTCAGGCGCGACCCTGGCCTGCAACCCCGACGCCGAGCGCCTGCTGTCGGAGGGGGAGCTCGTCGGCGTGTTCCCGGAGGGCTTCAAGGGCGTCGGCAAGCCCTTCGCCGAGCGCTACAAGCTGCAGCGCTTCGGCCGCGGCGGCTTCGTCTCCGCGGCGGTACGCACGGGCACCCCGATCGTCCCGGTCTCGATCGTCGGTGCCGAGGAGATCTACCCGATGATCGGCAACATCCGCCCGCTGGCCCGCCTGCTGGGCGCACCGTACTTCCCGGTGACCCCCACGTTCCCGTGGCTGGGCCCGCTGGGCCTGGTGCCGCTGCCGAGCAAGTGGCTGATCGAGTTCGGCGAGCCGATCCCCACGGAGGAGTACGTGGACGCGGCCGACGACCCGATGGTGGTCTTCAACCTGTCCGACCAGGTCCGCGAGACGATCCAGCAGACGCTCTACAAGCTGCTCGACCGCCGCCCGGACGCCTTCTCCACCTGAGTCAGCTCTGCGGGGACGGCCCCGGCTGGGCCGGGGGACGGCGCCGGCGCCGGCGCATGGCCGTCGCGGTGGCCACGCCGCCGATGACGATGCCGGTGGCCAGGGCGGCCGGCACCGCGATCTTCGCCGCCTTGCGGCCGGTGCGGAAGTCGCGGATCTCCCAGCCCCGCTTGCGGGCCTCGCGGCGCAGGGCCGGGTCCGGGTTGACCGCCACCGCGTAGCCCACCGTGGAGAGCATCGGGGTGTCGTTCACCGAGTCCGAGTAGGCGGCGCAGCGGGCCAGGTCCAGGCCCTCCGCCAGCGCCAGCGTGGTGATCGCCGACGCCTTCTCCGGGCCGTGCATCAGGTCGCCGACCAGGCGGCCGGTGTAGACGCCGTCGGTGATCTCCGCGACCGTGCCGATCGCGCCGGTCAGGCCGAGGCGGGCGGCGATGATCCGGCCGAGCTCGACCGGGGCCGCGGTGACCAGCCAGACCCGCTGGCCGGCGTCCAGGTGCAGCTGCGCGAGGGCGAGCGTGCCGGACCAGATCCGGTCGGCCATCAGCTCGTCGAAGATCTCCTCGCAGAGCCGCTCCATGTCCTCGACCTTCCAACCGGCGATGAACGCCAGGGCGGCGGACTTGGCGTTGGAGACGGTGCCGGCGTGTTCGGACGCCAGCAGCCGGAAGCGGGCCTGCTGATAGGCGAAGCGCAGCAGGTCGGTGCTGGTGAAGTACTTGCGCTTGGCCAGGCCGCGGGCGAAGTAGTAGATCGACGCGCCCTGCATCATCGTGTTGTCGACGTCGAAGAACGCCGCGGCGCGCGGGTCGGCGGGGATCTCCAGCGCCGCCTCCACCTCGGCCGCCGCCCAGCCCGCCGAGGAGGCCACGATGCGGCCCCGGGGTCGCTTGCGTCGCAGCGCGGAAGGTCGGAACGCCATGCGTCTGCTCCCTGTGTCTGTCCCCCGGCCGTCTCGTTCGACGGACCAACGGTACCGGTCCGGAATGGCAACAGTGCCCGGTGGACGACACCGGGCCCTGTTGTGTCCGAACGGACAAGTCAGCGGAACAACTAGTCGCCCGATTTGCTGGGGGAGGGCTTCGGACTCGGGGTCGACGCGGCGGGCGCCGACTCGGTCACGGATGCGGAGGTGCTGGGGGACGGGCGTTCGCTGGCGACCGCGCCGGTCTGACCGGGGCTGCTCTGGGCCGGTGCGCCGGACTGCTGGCCGCTCTTCTGGCCGCCGCCCGTGGTCTTGCAGGCCGAGCCGTTCGGCACGGGGCCGAGGGTGTCGGCGGCCGACGTGGCGTTCGCGCCGCACTTGAGCAGCGGGCGCAGCGCCTGCGAGCGGCGCTGGATCTCCTCCAGCAGGGTCACCGACTTCGTCGCCCGGGTGCGGGCGTCGCCGGTGGCCGACGCGCGGAGCTTCTCGGCCGCGGCGCGCTGGGTCGACACGAACGTGTCGATCGCGTCGAGCGCCGCCGTGTCCTTGCGGGCCACCGCCGTCGTGGTCAGCCGCCGGACACCCTCGAGGGTCTCGTTGTCCATGTCCTCCAGGACCGCGCCGAGGCCGGCCGGGTCCTTGACCGCATGGGCCTCGTCGAGCCGGGTGCGGGCGAACTCGAGGTACAGCTGGCCCCGGCTGACGTCCGATCCGGCCAGGGCGAGTTGGGCCTTCTCGGTGGAGCGCTTGACCGAGTACAGCGCGTCGCCGGGGATCGCGTCGCCGCTCGCGGCCGACATGCCCGACAGTGCGAGGGTGCCGGCGGCCAGGCCGACGACGATCGCGCCCCGGGTGCGGGTCCGGCGGCTCACGGCCGGGCGGCTGCCCGCCGGCCGGCGCAGCGACCGCAGGGTCGTCCGGGACGTCGGCTCCGGCTCCTTCGCGGTGGCACCGATGCCCTCGCGCTCGGCCGTGGCCAGCAGCATGGCCCGCAGGCCGTCCCGGAACTCCTGCTGTCCCTCGACCTTGATCGGCATTTCGGAGAGCCGCCGGCCGACCTGCACGAGGTCGGTCAGGGAGTCGTCGAGCGTTGACCTCATGCGGTGCCGTCGGGCCCCCATGGCCTCGTCCATGAGCTGGGCGAACCGCTCAGCCCGTCGACGATGGAAGACGGAGCCAATCACCTCGGGCACCCCCTTCCGTGATCGCGTCGATCAGGCGCGGCAGGGCAGCGGGATGGTGGGCCACCGCGTCCGCCGTGCGCCATGCCGACGGTCGCATCAGGACCAACGCCGCAGAGCGGAGGCTGGTTACGGCGCCGTCGGGCACTGTAACCGAAGGTGACAGCGATCACGGTTGGAAGCCGTCGGGCAGGAGCCGGGCGAGTGCACGCACCGCTCGGTACTGCAGCGCCTTGATGGCTCCCTCGTTCTTGTTCATGGCCTGCGCGGTCTCCGCGACGGAGAAGCCGTGCAGGAACCGCAGCACGATGCACTCCTGCTGCTCGGGGTTGAGCTGCTTCACGGCCTTGAGCAGGTCGACGTTGGTGATGTGGCCGATGACCGCGGCTTCCGGGCTGCCCTCGGGGCCCCGGTCCGGCCGGTCGGCGTCGAGCACGTCACCCGTCGTCACCTCGAGCCGGTACCGACCGGACTTGAAGTGGTCGGCCACCAGGTTGCGCGCGATGGTGACCAGCCAGGCCCCCAGGTCGCGACCCTGCCAGGTGAAGCTGCCGATGCGCTTGAGCGCCCGCAGGAAGGTGTCGGCGGTCAGGTCCTCGGCCAGCTGGCGGTTGCCGACCCGGAAGTACACGAAACGGAAGACCGTGTCGAAGTACCGGTCGTAGAGGAGTCCGAATGCCGCACCGTCGCCGGCCTGGGCCCGCTCGATGAGCGCCCAGACCTCCGCGGCCGGGTCGCCCCGGTCGGGCCGCGCCGGCGGCGGGCTCGGCGCCGGGGCGGTGTCGACGAGCGTCGTCACGGCGACCACGTTGGTCGGGATCGGCACGGTGTCCTCGCCGAGCAGGCCCGTTCCCGCGCCGCTGCCGGACAGCTTGCCGTTCATCCCGGCGTTGGGTCTCGCGTTCGGGGCCGGTCCGGGGCGGGTCGGCGCCTCGTTGGTGTGTGGGCGCCCGCGGGTCCGGGGCACACCGCTGCCTTCGCCGCGGATCACCGTGCTGAACATGTCGCGCATCGAGCCGCGCAGCATCGACAGCCCACCGGCGAGTCCGTGTTCGTCGTCGAACGCGTGCTGGTAACCGCTCATGCTTCGTAAGCCAGAAAAGACGGCTTAGCCGGCGCGATCACGGGCACTTGGGCCTCCTCGGGGTGAGGGGTATCAACTCGCCACAAATGGGGTGAGTCGACTTCGCTGTTGATGGGACCGGCGTCACCCGCATGTGGGCGGCTCTTGTCGTGAGGGGACATTCTTTCCACGGATCGATGTCCGTCCGGCGCACATGCTGTCCGTCACCCCTCGGCGACACGCCGTACAGCACTCCGTGAAAACGGCGAAACGGGACGAAAACCTGCTCCGGCTACTGACCTACGACATGTGCATTGCACACAAACGGGTGGACAATTACTCAGTCGGCGTGTCGCCGGTCGGGCGCCCTGCTCGACTGCGTTAGGGACCATGCCACGGGACAGGGTGATTGGTGACGGGTGATCTCTCCGTCGGCCGACCATCACCCGTCACTGACGGACAGGGTGTGTCAGACTCAGCGACCGTGCAGGACGTCTCCAACTTCGCCGATCTGGTCCGGCGCGCCGCCGCCACAAACGGCGCCCGACCGGCCCTGCGATCGCATGACACGGTCGTGACCTGGGCGGAACTCGACCGCCAGGTGGACGCGGTGGCCGCCAACCTCGCCGCGCTCGACCTGCCCGTCGACGAGCACGGCCCGGCCCGCGTCGCGATCGCACTGCCCAACGTCCCCGAGTTCGCCGCCGTGTTCTTCGGCGTGCTGCGCGCGGGTCTGATCGCCGTCCCGGTCAACCCGGCCTATACCCCTCGCGAGCTGGAGCACGTGTTCGCCGACTCCGGCGCCGCGGTGCTCGTCGCGACCCGCTCGGTGCAGGCGCCGAACGCGCCTCCCCGGCAGTACAAATTGGGCGAAAATCTCCCAGATCTGCTCAAAGGCGGCAAGGCTCCGACGAGCGATCAGGGCGACGACGACCTCGCGGTGCTCATCTACACGTCTGGCACCGGTGGGGCGCCGAAGGGCGCCATGTTGCCGCACCGCGCCCTGCTGGCCAACCACGAACAACTGGCGCGGATCGAGCCGGCACCGGTCACGAGTGACGATGTCCTGCTGCTGGCCGTGCCGCTGTTCCACGCCTACGGGCTGAACTCCGGCCTCGGCGCCGTCGCATATCACGCCGCCTGTGGGGTGCTCGTCGAGCGCTTCGATCCCGCCGACGCCCTCGACACCATCGAGCGGCACGGGGTGACCGGGGTGGTCGGGGTCCCGCCCATGTATGTCGCCTGGTCGCTCATGGGTGAGCCGCTGGCCCGCGCGTGGGCCGGGGTGCGGCTGGCCGTCTGTGGCGCCTCCCCGCTCGACGCGGCGGCGGAGCGCCGGTTCGCGGAGGCGACGGGCAAGGCGGTACACCTCGGGTACGGGTTGACCGAGGCGGCACCGGTGCTCACCAGCACGCTGGCAAGCCCGGCCGTGAAGCCCGGGTCGATCGGGCGGTCCATCCCCGGCGTCGAGATCAAGCTGGTGGACGCGGCCGGCAACGAGATGCTCCTCGACGAGGACGACGAGGTCCGCACCGACCCCGGCGAGATCGTGGCGCGGGGCCGGAACCTGTTCCTGGGGTACTGGCCGGACGCGAGCGGCGGCCCGGACCCGGACGGCTGGTGGGCGACCGGCGACGTCGCCTACGCGGACGAGGACGGCGATTTGTTCATCGTGGACCGGCTGGGGGAGCTGATCCTGGTGAGCGGATTCAACGTGTACCCCCACGAGGTCGAGATGGTGCTGAACGCGCACGAGGCGGTGCTGGAGGCGGCGGCACTGGGCGTGCCGCACCCGTACACCGGGCAGACCGTGAAGGCGGTCGTCGTGCGCCGGCCCGGCTCCCAGGTCACGGCCGAGGAGCTGATCGCGCACTGCGAGCGCAACCTGGCCCGGTTCAAGTGCCCGACGGCCGTCGAGTTCGTGGCCGAGCTGCCGCACTCGGCAACCGGCAAGATCCGGAAGGCGGCCCTGCGATGAGACTCACCCTGATCACCCGGCCCGGCTGCCACCTGTGCGAGGACGCCAAGGAGGTCATGGCGCGCGTCGCCGCGGCGACCGGTGAGGAGTGGACCGAGGTCGACATCACCGGCGACGAGCAGCTGGAGGAGGAGTACGGCTTCCGCATCCCGGTCGTGCTCCTCGACGGCAAGGAGCACGGCTACTGGCGGGTCGAGGAGGAGCGGCTCCTGCGGGACCTGCGGCTATCCTCACCCGGGTGAAGCACCTGGTTTGGGACTGGAACGGGACCCTCCTCGACGACCTGAAGCTGGTCGTCGACGCCACCAACGTCTGCCTGGCCACCGTGGGCGGGCCGGTGATCACCGCGGAGGAGCACCGCCGCGACTTCCGCCGGCCGATCCTCGACTACTACGCGTACGTGCTCCAGCGGCCGGTCGACCAGGTCGAGTTCCAGCTGCTCGACGACGCCTTCCACGACGCCTACCGGCTGGGCATGCCGAACGTCCGGCTGGTGCCCGACGCGCTGGACGCGATGGCCGGGTGGGCGGGCACCCAGTCGCTGCTCTCGATGTTCTTCCACGACGAGCTGCTGGTCGAGGTGGAGCGGCACGGGCTCACCACGCGCCTGGTGCGGGTCGACGGGCTGCCCGGCACGGTCGGCGGGCACCTCAAGGCCGCCTACCTGGAGCGGCACCTGGCGGCACTGGCCCTGGACCCGGCCGACGTGGTGCTGATCGGCG
Organism: Dactylosporangium sp. NPDC005572; assembly: GCF_040605515.1. Classification (NCBI taxonomy): domain Bacteria; kingdom Bacillati; phylum Actinomycetota; class Actinomycetes; order Micromonosporales; family Micromonosporaceae; genus Dactylosporangium; species Dactylosporangium sp. NPDC005572. The sequence continues at coordinate 63,017 of NZ_JBEXCY010000010.1, forward strand.
ACTCGGTCGACGACGGCGACGCGGCCCGCACGGTCGGCGCGTCCTGCGTCCTCTACGCGGGCGGCTTCACCGACGTGCGGCTGCTGGAGGCGACCGGCCTCCCGGTCGCGCACTCGCTCATGGAAGCCGTCGGGCTGGCCGGCCGAGGGCCGAAGGCCACCACCTGAGGGTCAGCTCTGGAGATAGGTCAGGACGGCGAGCACGCGGCGGTGCTGCTCGTCGTCCGGCTGCAGGTCGAGCTTGGTGAAGATGTTCTTGACGTGCTTCTCGACGGCGCCGTCGGTGACCACCAGCTTGCGGGCGATCGCCGTGTTCGACCGGCCCTCCGCCATCAGCCCGAGCACCTCCCGCTCGCGCGGGGTCAGGCTGCGCAGCGGATCGTCGCGCCGGCGCCGGACCAGCAGCTGGGCGACGACCTCGGGGTCGAGGACGGTGGCGCCGGCGGCGACCCGGCGCATCCCGTCGAGGAACTCGGCGACCTCGGACACGCGGTCCTTGAGCAGGTAGCCGACCGCGCCCGCCCGGTCGGCGAGCAGGTCGTCGGCGTAGGACACCTCGACGTACTGCGACAGGACCAGGATCGGCGTCGCCGGCACCTGCTGCCGGGCGGCGACCGCCGCCCGCAGGCCCTCGTCGGTGTGCGAGGGCGGCATCCGCACGTCGACGATGGCGACGTCGGGCCGGTGCTCGACCACGGCCGCGACCAGGCTCGGCCCGTCGCCGACCGCCGCGACGACGGTGTGGCCGCTCTCCTCGAGCAGCCGCACCAGACCTTCTCGGAGCAGTACCGCATCATCCGCCACGACAACCCGCACGGATAGGCATCCTATGCGGGTTGTCGGGACTGATGTCAGATCGGCAGGATCGCCGTCACACGGGTGCCGCCGTCGGCCGGGCTGGTCACGGTCAGCTCGCCGCCGGACGCCTTGACCCGGTCGGCCAGGCCGCGCAGGCCGTGGCCCTTGGCCAGGCTCGCCCCGCCGACGCCGTCGTCCTCGACGGTCACCAGCATCCCGTAGGCGGAGCGCTGGAGGATGACCTTCGCCTCGCTCGCGTGGCTGTGCTTGGCGACGTTCGTCAGGGACTCGGCGACCACGAAGTACGCCGTCGTCTCCACGTTCTCGGCGAGCCGGTCCAGCTCGGGCAGCTCCAGGTCGACCGGGATCAGCGAGCGGCCGGCCAGCGCGGTCAGGGCCGCGCGCAGGCCGCGGTCGACCAGGATCGGCGGGGCGATGCCGCGGGACAGCGCGCGCAGCTCCTCCAGCGTCTCGCGGGTCTGGCTGAGCGCCTCGGCGACCGTGGCCCGGGCCGCCGCCGGGTCGCTCTCGAACTGCAGGTCGGCGCGGCCCAGGTCCATCGCCAGCCGGACCAGCCGCTGCTGCGGGCCGTCGTGGATGTCGCGCTCCAGCCGGCGCAGGGCGGTCGCCTCGGCCGACACCGCGGCCACCGTCTGGGCGCGGGCCACGTCGCGGCTCGCCTCCGCCTCGGCGACCCGCTCGCGCAGCTCGGCGACGCCGCTGAGCAGGGCGCGGGCGAACATCGCCTCCATGAGCGCGGCGGCGCGCACGACCGGGATCAGGGTGAGCGCGAAGAAGACGCCGATGCCGGTGTACAGCAGGATCCGCACGCCGTTGCCCGAGCCCAGGCCCATCAGCTCCGGCAGGTCGGTGTTGTCCGGCGGGCGCGGGATCGACCAGTCCCACAGCACGGTGGTGACGCCACCCAGCGCGCCGGCCCACCAGGTCACCACGAACGCGAAGGCGATCGTGCTCGGGATGAACCGGAAGATGCCGTGCACCAGGTCGAGCCACGACTGGCCGTCGGACAGCGGCTCGAACGTGCGCCGCCAGAAGCCGGCCCCGGGTTTCGCCTTGCGGTAGTAGGGGTGTGGCAGCCGGGTGCGCAGCACCGGCCCGACGCGGGCGCGCTCGACGGTCGCGAAGCCGCGCGCCTGCATGACCGTGATGGTCAGGAGCGGGAAGCCGACGACCGTGACGAAGAGCCCGACGCCGAGGGCGAATCCGGTGAGGAAGAGCGTCACCGTGATGAGCCCCAGCGGGAATCCGAGGAGGACGTACTGCGTGTCGACGCCGAGCTGGCGGAAAACGCGAGAGATTCGGCCGTGGCCGAGCATCGGGGTGATGGTCGTCGTCATGTCATCGACGCTATTCATCCGGCCCCCCGCATCCCATCCCGTCGCCCGGCCACTTGATGGTAGGGCCAACCCTACTGGAAACGTGTAGTGTGGCTACCGGTCGACGTGACCCTGGCTCACAACGGCTGAAAACGTTCAGCGTGTCGGCGAGGTAGGATGTCGGAATTGTGGCGATAATAGCCACAACGCTCGCCTGTCGCCGACCGCGACCGGGAAGGGGGGCACCAGGTGCCGCGGGGGCATTTCTCGCGTGTGTGGTCCGCGCGAGCGGGCGCTGACCTCTATGTGGTGAGCGCCGACGCTCCAAGATCGCGATTTGTGCACGGCTTCACAAGCGCCTACTCTGTAGCAACGACGAACCCCGCTAGCACAGGCGGACATCGCCGTCGCGAGCGGCCTCGCTTACCGTCGTCGTCACGGAGACTCATGAGCCAGCAGCGCACCGGCCCCACGGACGGACCGGACTTTCCGGACCTGCCGGAGGCGACCGTCGCCAGGCTTCCGGAGTACCTGCGTGCCCTGCACAACCTCGCTGAGGACGGGCACGACACGGTTTCCTCGGAGGGTCTGGCCGCGGCCGCGGGCGTCAACTCCGCCAAGCTCCGCAAGGACCTGTCCCACCTGGGCCGCACCGGCACCCGGGGCGTCGGCTACGACGTGACCCTGCTCATCGACCAGATCGAGCAGGTGCTGGGCCTCACCCACCGCCGGGCCGTCGCGCTCGTCGGCGTGGGCAATCTCGGTCACGCCCTCGCGGGCTACGCCGGGTTCGGCAGCCGCGGCTTCCGCATCGCCGCCCTGTTCGACGCCGACCACGGCCGCGTGGGTGAGCACATCAACGGCCTCGTCGTGCGGCACATCGACGACCTGCCCGAGGTCGTCGAGGAGGAGTCGATCTCCATCGCGGTGATCGCGACCCCCGCGCACGCCGCGCAGAACGTGGCCGATCGACTGGTGGCCGCCGGCGTGACAAGTGTCCTGAACTTTGCACCGTGCGTCTTGAACGTCCCGGAGGGCGTCGACGTGCGTAAGGTCGACCTGGCTATCGAATTGCAGATCCTGTCCTTCCACGAGCACCGCAAGTCGGCGCTGACCGCGCTGCCGGGGCGGGCCGGCCAGGATCTCCAACGGGCCAATCGGCTCGGTGCGGAGGCGGTGGGATCGTGAATCTGCTGGTCGTCGGGATGTCACACCGCACGGCAGCGGTGCCCGTCCTGGAGCGGCTCGCGATGAACGGCGGCGAGGCCCAGGCGGCGCTCGCCGAACTGGTCGGCCTGCCGTATGTCGACGAGGCCGTCGTGCTCTCGACCTGCAACCGCGTCGAGGTCTACGCGGCGGTGACCGCCTTCCACGGCGGTCTCGCCGACATCGGCGGGGTGCTCGCGCGCCGGGCCGGCCTGCCGGTCGGCGACCTGGCGTCGCAGATGTACGTCCACTACGAGGTCGACGCCGTCCGCCACGCGTTCCGGGTCGCGGCCGGGCTCGACTCGATGGTCGTCGGCGAGGCGCAGATCCTCGGCCAGCTCCGCGACGCCTACGGCGTGGCCGGTGAGCAGGCCGCCGCCGGGCGGATGCTGCACGAGCTCATGCAGCAGGCCCTGCGGGTCGGCAAGCGCGTGCACGCCGAGACCGAGATCGACCGGGCCGGGCAGAGCGTGGTCAGCGCGGCCCTCGCCTACGGACAGGGCGCCACCGGACCGGTCGAGCAGCGCCCGGCGCTGGTCGTCGGGGCCGGCGCGATGGGCGCGCTGTCGCTCGCCACGCTCAAGCGGGTGGGGGCCGGTCCGCTGTTCGTGACCAACCGCAGCCTCGCCCGGGCTGAGCGGCTCGCCGAGCTGCACGGGGCGACCGCGGTGCCGTTCGCCGAGCTTCCGTCGCTGCTGGAGCGGGTCGACGTCGTGGTCAGCGCGACCGCCTCGGCGGAGCCGGTGCTCGACGCGCCGCTCGTCGCCGGGGCCGGCCGCCCGCTGCTGGTGATCGACCTCGCGTTGCCGCGCGACGTCGCGCCCGGCGTCGGTGAGCTGCCCGGTGTCACGCTCGTCGACATCGAGCTGCTGAGCGAGTCGCTGTCCACCACCGCCGACGCCGAGGAGCGCGCGGCCGAGGACATCGTCGCCACCGAGGTCGAGGCGTTCCTGACCTGGCTGCGCGGGGCCGACGTGGCCCCGACCGTGGCCGCCCTGCGCGCCCGCGCCGACGAGGTCGTCGAGGCCGAGCTGCGCCGGCTGGCCCAGCGGTGCCCGGAGATGGGCGACGAGGTGCGCTCCGAGGTGGCCCACAGCATCCACCGGATCGTCCAGCGGCTGCTGCATCAGCCGACGGTCCGGGTGCGGCAGTTGGCCTCCGCCCCCGGCGGCGAGGCTTATGCTCAGGCGCTGCGGGAGCTCTTCGACCTGCAGATTCCTTCCGAGATCAATCCCGCGGCCGCTGGTGAGGTGCATCCGTGACGCTCAGGCTCGGCACCAGGGGCAGCGCGCTCGCGCTGGCGCAGTCGACCACCGTCGCCGAGGCCGTTCGCGAGCGGACCGGCCGCGACGTCGAACTCGTGGAGATCGTGACGCCGGGCGACCGGTCGAGCGCGCCCATCCAGCAGCTCGGCGTCGGCGTCTTCGTGTCGGCGCTGCGCGACGCGCTGCTCGCCAACGAGATCGACTTCGCCGTCCACTCCTACAAGGACCTGCCGACCGCGGCCGCCAAGGGATTGACGATCGCTGCGATACCGCCGCGGCAGGATCCCCGTGACGCGCTCGTCGCGCGCGACGGCCTGACGCTCGCCGAGCTGGGCGAGGGTGCCCGGATCGGCACCGGCGCGCTGCGCCGCATCGCCCAGCTCAACGCGCTCGGCCGCCGGCTGGAGCCGGTGCCGGTGCGCGGCAACGTGGACACCCGCCTGCGCAAGCTGGCCGACGGCGAGTTCGACGCCATCGTGCTGGCCCGCGCCGGCCTGGCCCGCCTCGGCCGCGCCGGGGAGGCCACCGAGGTGCTCGACCCGCTGCTGATGCTGCCCGCCCCGGCGCAGGGCGCACTGGCGGTCGAGTGCCGTGAGGACGATGTCGAGCTGCGTGAGCTGCTGGCCGCGCTCGACGACGAGTACACCCGCGCGGCGGTCACCGCCGAGCGGGCGCTGTTGGCCGAGCTCGAGGCGGGATGCTCCGCCCCGATCGCGGCACTGGCCGAGGTCGCCGAGGGCGACGAGGGGCCGGAGATCTATCTGCGCGGTGCGGTGTTCAGCCCGGACGGCGGCTTCGCCCTCCGGCTCTCGCGCACCGGAACGCTCGCCGACGCCGCGGAGGTGGGCCGAGCACTGGCCCGCGACCTACGCGAAGAAGGCGCCGACAACGCACTGGGAGTGCAGCATGACCCGCACCCGTAAGGGCAGCACCGGCCGGATCGCCTTCGTCGGGGCCGGCCCCGGCGATCCAGGCCTGCTGACGCGTCGCGCCCATGAGGCGCTGGTGACCGCCGATCACATCGTCTACGACCGCAACGTCCCCGAGACGCTGCTCGCCGTCATCCGCGCCGAGGCGGACGCGGAGGCACAATTCAGCCCGGCCGAGGGCGCACCCGGCGACGTGGCCAAGGTGCTGCTGTCCGCCGCCCGCTCCGGCCTGCGCGCCATCCACCTGGTGGGCGGCGACCCGCTCGCGCACGACACGGTGCTCAAGGAGGTGCAGGCCGTCGCCCGCACCGCGGTGCCGTTCGAGGTCGTGCCCGGCATCGGCCAGGCCGCGGGCGTCGCCACCTATGCCGGCGTGCCGCTGCCCGGCGTCCGCGTCACCGCCGACGTCGACGACGTGCACTCCGTGGACTTCGAGGCCATCGCCACCGCCGTGGCGCGCGGCTCCTCGGCGCTCGCGGTCGACGCGGGCGACCTGGCCAACGTCCGCGACGGCCTGCTGGCCGCCGGCGTCGACCCCGCCACCCCGGTGTCCATCACCGGCGACGGGACGGGCGAGACGCAGTACAGCTCGGCCTCCACGGTCGACAGCATGGTGGCCGCCGCCCTCGGCTTCGCCGGCCGGGTGGTGCTCTGCCTCGGCGCCGGCGTCGCCCAGCGCGAGAAGCTCGGCTGGTGGGAGAACCGCCCGCTGTACGGCTGGAAGGTCCTGGTCCCGCGGACCAAGGAGCAGGCCGGCGCGATGAGCGAGCGGCTGCGCGCCTACGGCGCCATCCCGTGCGAGGTGCCGACCATCGCGGTCGAGCCGCCGCGCACCCCGGCGCAGATGGAGCGGGCCATCAAGGGCCTGGTCGACGGGCGGTACGCCTGGACCGTCTTCACGTCGGTCAACGCCGTCCGCGCGGTCTGGGAGAAGTTCGCCGAGCACGGCCTCGACGCGCGCCACTTCGGCGGGGTCAAGGTCGCCTGCATCGGTGAGGCCACCGCGGAGGCCGTGCGCGGCTTCGGCATCTCGCCCGAGCTGATCCCGACCGGCGATCAGTCCTCGGAGGGCCTGCTGGCCGAGTTCTCGCCGCACGACGAACTGCTCGACCCGGTCGGCCGGGTGCTGCTGCCCCGGGCCGACATCGCGACCGAGACGCTGGCCGCCGGCCTGACCGAGCTCGGCTGGGAGGTCGACGACGTGACCGCGTACCGCACGGTCCGCGCCGCGCCGCCGCCCGCCGACATCCGTGACGCCATCAAGTCCGGGGGCTTCGACGCGGTCCTCTTCACGTCGTCCTCCACCGTCCGCAACCTGGTCGGCATCGCCGGCAAGCCGCACGCCCGCACGGTCGTCGCGGTCATCGGGCCGAAGACAGCCGACACGGCTGTCGAGTTCGGCCTGCGGGTCGACGTGCAGCCCGCGCACGCCTCGGTGCCCGACCTGGTCGAGGCGCTCGCCGGCTACGCGGTCGAGCTGCGCGAGAAGCTGGCCGCGATGCCCGCGAAACAACGCCGCGGCTCCAAGGTGCAGGGCCCGACCGCCCTGCGGTTCCGCTAGGGGGTTCGTCCCATGGGGTTCCCTGACGTCCGTCCGCGTCGTCTCCGGCGCACCGCGGCCATGCGCCGCCTCGTGTCGGAGACGCACGTCCAGCCGTCGAACCTGATCCTGCCCATGTTCGTCAAGGAGGGGCTGACCGAGCCACGGCCGATCAGCTCCCTGCCGGGCGTCGTCCAGCACTCCCGCGAGTCGCTGCGCAAGGCCGCCGCCGAGGCGGTCGCCGAGGGCGTCGGCGGCATCATGCTCTTCGGCGTGCCGGAGACCCGCGACGAGACGGGCTCCGGCGGCGTCGACCCCGGCGGCATCCTCAACGTCGCGATCCGCGACGTGATCGCCGAGGTCGGCGACGGCACGGTGGTCATGGCCGACCTGTGCCTCGACGAGTTCACCTCGCACGGGCACTGCGGCGTGCTGGCCGGCGACGGTTCGGTCGACAACGACGCGACGCTGCGGCAGTACGAGCTGATGGCGCTCGCCCAGGCGGAGGCCGGCGCCCACGTGCTCGGCCCGTCCGGGATGATGGACGGCCAGGTCGGCGTGGTCCGCCGGGCGCTCGACCACGCGGGCTACACCGACGTGGCCCTGCTCGCCTACGCGGTGAAGTACGCCAGCGCCTTCTACGGCCCGTTCCGCGAGGCCGTCGAGTCGGCGCTGGTCGGCGACCGCAAGTCCTACCAGCAGGACCCCGCGAACGTGCGGGAGGCGCTGCGCGAGGTGGCCCTCGACATCGAGGAGGGCGCGGACATGGTCATGGTCAAGCCCGCGCTGCCGTACCTCGACGTGCTCGCCCGGGTGGCCGAGGTGACCGACGTCCCGGTCGCCGCCTACCAGGTCTCCGGCGAATACGCCATGGTCGAGGCCGCCGTCGCCAACGGCTGGCTCGACCGCGAGCGGGTCGTCCTGGAGACGCTCACGTCGATCCGCCGGGCCGGTGCCCAGCTCATCCTGACGTACTGGGCGGTCGACGCGGCTCGTCTGCTGCGGCGCATGTAGGTCCGCTCAGCCTGCGCGCGTGCCTGCCGACACCAACCGGGTCGGCAGGCACGAGTGTCTGGGGCAGGTGCTCGACCTGGGCGCCTGGCGCGAGATCTGCTAGCCCAGTCCGCCCCGCTTGGCGATCGACTGCATCACCTGCTGCACCGCGTCGCGGCCGACCGACGGCGCCGGGCGGGTCGCGCTCGACGCCCGCAGGCCGTCGAGCAGGAAGCTCAGCTGCCGCCGCCAGGCCGCCGGCACCAGCCGGCCGGTCCGCTCGGCCAGCCCCGCGTTGGCCATGAGCATCAGCACGACGTCCTCGTGCTGGAGGTCGGCCCGCAGGTGGCCGCTCGCCTTCGCCCGATCCACCAGCTCGGCCAGGCCGGCCAGGGCCTGCCCGCGCAGCCGCTCCAGCTCCGGCACCCCGGACAGCGACGCCGTGAGCAGGTCGGCGAACGCCCGGTCCTCCGCCTGTAACCGGCACAGGAACGTGACGTGCCCGGCGAAGGCGTGCCACGGGTCGGCGACCTGCAGCGCGCGCTCGGTGGCGGCGACGAGCTCCCGCAGCGCGTCGCGGAACACCGCCGTGACCAGCTCACCGCGCGTCGGGAACCGCCGGTAGAGCGTCGCGTTGCCCACGCCCGCGCGCCGGGCGATCTCATCGAGCGGCGCGTCCAGCCCACGCTCGGCGAACACGACCCGGGCCGTGTCCATCAGCTGCCGCCGGTTGCGCTCGGCGTCGGCTCGCAACCCCACCCCCATAGCACCCAGCATAGGCATCAATGCGGGAGTGGCTTTCGATCGTCCATACCGAACTTTCGAGCGGCCATCGAAAAGTATGGACAGTCTGAGCCGAAACCCCTAGTGTGTCCCCCACGGCACTCAGAGTGCATCATCAATGTATCCGCTCGGCGCGGTTACGGGACGTGAATGCCGTATCGGCTCCGGCGCGGCGGCGCGCGCCCTGCCTGGCACCTGTAGTCAGGAAGGGACACCCCGTGAACCATCAGCCCTCGAGGTGGCGGTCGTCAGCCGTCGCCGTTCTGCTCGTCTCCAGCGGGTTGGGCGTCCTCGCCGGCCCCGCATCCCCCGCGGCGGCGGCCATCAATGCCGCCGACTTCCAGCAGGTCACCCTGGCCAAGGGCGAGCCCGAGGTGGGCGAGCCGCTCGCCATCTCGGTGCTGCCCGACCGCTCGGTCCTGCACACCGCCCGCAACGGCACGCTCCGGCGCACCGACGCCGGCGGCACCACGACCGTCATCGCCAACATTCCCGTGTACACCCACGACGAGGAGGGTCTGCAGGGCGTCGCCGCGGACCCGAACTTCGCCACCAACCGGTACATCTACCTGTACTACGCGCCCCCGCTGAGCACCCCGGCGGGCGACGCGCCGGCCACCGGTACCGCCACCGACTGGGCCACCTGGACCGGGGTCAACCGCCTGTCCCGGTTCACGCTCAACGCCGACTTCACGGTCAACCTGGCCAGCCAGGTCACCGTCCTGGACGTGCCGGCCAGCCGCGGCATCTGCTGCCACGTCGGCGGCGACATCGACTTCGACGCGGCCGGCAACCTCTACCTGTCGACCGGCGACGACTCCAACCCGTTCGACTCGGCCGGCTACGCGCCGATCGACGAGCGGACGAACCGCAACCCCGCCTACGACGCGCAGCGCTCCGCCGGCAACACCAACGACCTGCGCGGCAAGATCCTGCGGATCAAGGTCAACGCCAACGGCACCTACTCGATCCCGTCCGGGAACCTCTTCGCGCCGGGTACCGCCAACACCCGGCCCGAGATCTACGCGATGGGCTTCCGCAACCCGTACCGCATGAGCGTCGACAAGGCGACCGGCGTGGTCTACGTCGGCGACTACGGCCCCGACGCCGGCAGCACCAGCGCCACCCGCGGCCCGTCGGGCCAGGTCGAGTTCAACCGGATCACCGCGCCGGGCAACTTCGGCTGGCCGTACTGCACCGGCACGAACACCGCCAACGAGACCTACAACGAGTGGGACTTCGCCACCGGCACCGGCGGCGCGAAGTACAACTGCACCGGCGGCCCGACGAACAACTCCTTCCGGAACACGGGCCTGACCACCCTGCCCGCGGCCAAGCCGTCCTGGATCCGCTACGGCGGCGACGCCGGTACCCCGCCGGAGTTCGGCGGCGGCTCCGAGTCGCCGATGGCCGGCCCGGTCTACCACTACGACGCGGCCAACCCGTCGGCCACGAAGTTCCCGCAGGCGCTGGACAACATGTTCTTCGCCGGCGAGTTCGGCCGCGGCTGGGTCAAGCCGATCAAGCTCAACGCCGACGGCTCGCCGGGCGCGATCGACACGTTCCCGTGGAACGGCAAGCAGGTCATGGACATGGCCTTCGGCCCCGACGGCTCGCTCTACGTCCTCGACTACGGCACCGGCTACTTCAACGGCGACGCCAACTCGGCGCTCTACCGCTACGACTACGTCGCCGGCGGCAACCGGGCCCCGACGGCCGTCGCGGGCGCCAACCGCACCTCGGGTGCGGCCCCGCTCGCCGTGACGTTCTCGTCGGCCGGCTCGTCCGACCCCGAGGGCGGCGCGCTCACCTACTCGTGGGCGTTCGGCGACGGCACCACGTCGACCGCGGCGAACCCGACGAAGACGTACTCCACCAACGGCAACTACACGGCCACCCTGACCGTGCGCGACCCGCAGGGTGCGACCGGCTCGGCGAGCGTGCTCATCAGCGTCGGCAACACCGCGCCGGCGATCACCATCCACGGGCCGTCGGCCGGGCAGCTGGTGTCCTTCGGCGACGCGGTGTCGTGGAGCGTCACGGTCACCGATCCGGAGGACGGCGCGATCGACTGCACGAAGGTCACCATGACCTACGTGCTCGGCCACGACCAGCACGCCCACCAGATCACGTCCCAGGCCGGCTGCTCGGGCACGATCACCATCCCGGTCGACGGCGAGCACGACGACGCGGCGAACATCTTCCCGATCTTCGACGCGCAGTACACCGACAAGGGCGGGCTGACCACGCACGCCCAGAACATCCTGCAGCCCCGGCACCGCCAGGCCGAGCACTACAAGACCGCGTCGGGGGTCAACCAGTTCACCAAGACCGCCGCGGAGGGCGGCAAGACGGTCGGTGACATCCACAACGGCGACTGGATCCAGTTCGACCCGTACAAGGTGAACAACGCGACCTCGTTCAGCGCGCGGGTCTCGTCGGGCGGCACGGGCGGCACGCTGCAGCTGCGCACCGGCTCGCCGACCGGCACCGTGATCGGCTCGGCGACCGTCCCGGTGACCGGCTCGTGGGAGACGTTCACGACCGTCACCGGCACGATCAGCAATGCGCCGGCCGGGACGACCTCGCTGTACCTCACCTTCGCCGGCAGCACGACGGCCGCGCTGTTCGACCTGGACAGCTGGACCTTCACCACCGGCCCGGGTGGCACCGGCGTCGGGCCGGTGAAGGGGCTGGCCGGGAAGTGCCTCGACGTGCGGGGCGCGGCCACGGCCGACGGGACGCAGATCCAGCTGTACACCTGCAACGGCACCGGAGCGCAGGTCTGGACCCGCAACGGCCAGACGTTCCGGTCCCTCGGCAAGTGCCTGGACATCTCCGGCGGCGGCACCGCCGACGGCACGAAGGTCCAGCTGTGGACGTGCAACGGCACGGCCGCCCAGAACTGGGTGCCCAACGCCGACGGCACGCTGCGCAACCCGCAGTCGGGCAAGTGCCTGGACGTCTCCGGCAACAACTCGGCGGACAGCACGGTCGTGCACCTGTGGACGTGCATCGCCGGTGCGGCGAACCAGAAGTGGTCGATGCCGTAATCACCCGAGCGTGGGCGCTCGCGCCGCCACGCGGGCGCCCACCCTGGTTCACTCGTTGAAGGGAGTGACCATGCGTAAACTGCTGGCCGTTGCGGGCACCGTCGTCGCCCTCGCCGCCTGCACCCTCTACTCGACGGCGGCCCAGGCCGCCGACGCGCCCTACGACGTGCTCGTGTTCTCCAAGACCGCCGGGTTCCGGCACGACTCGATCCCGGCCGGCATCACCGCGATCCAGCAGCTGGGCGCGGCGAACAATTTCACGGTCACCGCCACCGAGGACGCCGCCGCGTTCACGACCGGCAACCTCGCGCAGTACGAGGCGGTCGTGTTCCTCAGCACGACCGGCGACGTGCTCAACGACGCGCAGCAGACGGCCTTCGAGTCGTACATCCGCGGCGGGGGCGGCTACGTGGGCGTCCACGCCGCCGCCGACACCGAGTACTCGTGGGCCTTCTACGGCCAGCTCGTCGGCGCGTACTTCGCGTCGCACCCGGCGATCCAGCAGGTCACGTCGCGCACCGAGAACCGGGCCCACCCGGCGACGGCGCACCTGCCGCAGAGCTGGGTGCGCACCGACGAGCTGTACAACTACCAGACCAACCCGCGCTCGACCGCCCGCGTGCTCGCCACGCTCGACGAGTCGACCTACTCGGGCGGCTCGATGGGCGCCGACCACCCGATCACCTGGTGCAAGACCGTCGACAGTGGACGGTCCTTCTACACCGGCTTCGGGCACACCCAGGAGTCGTACGCCGACGGCAACTTCCGCGGCCAGCTGCTCGGCGGCATCCGCTACGCGGCCAAGCGGGCGAAGGCCGACTGCCGGCCGGAGTCGGGGTACACCACCCTCTTCAACGGCTCGACCAGCGGATGGTCGCAGGCCGGGCCGGGCAGCTTCACCAACTCGGACGCCACCCTGACGTCCGTCGGGGGCATGGGGCTGCTCTGGTACTCCGGGAAGCAGTTCACCTCGTACTCGCTCAAGGCCGACTGGCGGATGACCGGCGACAGCAACTCCGGGATCTTCGTCGGCTTCCCGAACCCGGGGACCGACCCGTGGGTGGCGGTGAACCAGGGGTACGAGATCCAGATCGACGCCACCGACGCCGCCGACCGCACCACGGGCGCGATCTACACATTCAAGTCCGCCGACATCGCGGCGCGGGACGCCGCCCTCAACCCGCCCGGCGAGTGGAACACCTACGAGCTGCTCGTCGAGGGCCAGCGGATCCGGGTGTACCTCAACGGCTCGCTGATCAACGACTTCACCAACACCGACCCGAACCGGAACCTCGACGGGTACATCGGCATCCAGAACCACGGCGCCGGCGACACGGTGGCCTTCCGCAACATCCGGGTCAAGGAGGGCACCTCGACCGGCGACGTGACCGTGCAGGCCGAGTCGTACAGCTCGGTCAGCGGCGCGCAGCCGTTCACCAAGCCCGGCGCCAACAACGGCCAGACCCTGGGCTACATCGAACCGGGCGACTGGTCGGCCTACAACGGCGTCAACGTGGGCGGGGCCACCTCGTTCCGGGCGCGGGTCGTCTCCGGCGGCCCGGGCGGGCAGATCCAGGTGCGCACCGGCTCGCAGACGGGGCCGATCCTGGGCACCGTCGCCGTGCCGAACACCGGATCCTGGGAGACGTTCGCCAACGTGTCGACCACGCTGACAAACGTCCCGTCGGGCACCGCGAACGTCTATCTGACCTACACGGGCACCGGCACCGGGCTGTTCGACGTCGACGACTTCACCTTCGTCAAGACTCCCTCGTCCGGCGTCGGGCCGGTTCGCGGGCTGGCGAACAAGTGTCTCGACGTGCGCGGCTCGGGGACGGCCGACGGGACGCAGATCCAGCTGTACACCTGCAACGGCAGCGGGGCGCAGACCTGGACCCGCAACGGGCAGACGCTGCGGGCCCTCGGCAAGTGCCTGGACGTCTCCGGCGGCGGCTCGGCCGACGGGACGAAGATCCAGCTGTGGACCTGCAACGGCAGCGGAGCGCAGAACTGGGCTCCGCAGTCGGACGGCACGCTGCGCAACCCGCAGTCGGGCAAGTGCCTGGACGTGTCCGGGAACAACTCGGCGGACAGCACGGTGGTGCACCTGTGGACGTGCATTGCCGGGGCGGCGAACCAGAAGTGGACACTGCCGTAGGTTTGTGAAGATCCCGTTGGGTTTCGGCGAGATCCCAGCTCAGAGGCACTTTGGCGCACCCCGGCATGCTTAGTCTGCCGGGGTGCGTCGCTCTGCTGTGGTCGTTGTCCTGCTCCTGAGTCTCACCGGATGCGGATCGCCCTCGTCGGCGCAAGCCGTGCCCACGTCGGTGCCGATCATCGCGCAGCCGGCGCCCTCCGACGGTCCGCCCTCCTCGCCCCCCGCACCGTCGAAGCCGCCGGTCAAGGAGGGCGGTGGCGGCGGCGCGGAGTCCTCCGGCGGCGTGCCGGCGAGTGGCAGTGGCACCTTCGCGGTCGCCTCGGGCGGCACGAACGTCGTCGGCACCGGCGCGAAGCTGGTGCGGTACCGGGTGGAGGTCGAGAACGGCATCTCGTGGGGGAGCAACCCGGTGTGGACCGCCGCGAAGACCGCCGCCGAGGTCGACCGGGTGATCGCCGCCCCGCGCGGCTGGACGCTCTCGGCCCAGCACCCGGTGACCTACGGCCCGAACAGGATCAGCGGGGCGAGCTGGCGGTTCCAGCGGGTCAGCGGCGACGCCTTCGACGTCCGGCTGCGCCTGGCCACCCCGAAGACCGTCGACAGGCTCTGCCGCGCGGTCGGCATCGACACCGAGGGCGTCTACTCCTGCCGCTACGGCGACACGATCCTGCTCAACCTGCGCCGCTGGCTCAAGGGCATCCCCGGCCAGCCGGCGTCGACCGACTACCACGCCAACACGGTCAACCACGAGATGGGCCACTTCCTCGGGTTCGACCACATGCAGTGCCCCGGCAGCGGCCCGGCGCCGATCATGCAGACGCAGACCATCGGGCTCAACGGCTGCACGCTCAACAACTGGCCGTTCACCGCGAGCGGCGCCTTCGTGCAGGGGCCGTGGGCTAGCTCTTGAGGCGGCGCAGCAGGTCGACGACGTCCGCCTCGTACTCGCGCCACTCCCGGTCGGGCTTGAACCCCAGCTCGGCGTTGACCTGGAGCAGCGGCTCGTTCTCCAGCGCGTTCCAGGTCTGCACGTCGAGCAGGTGCGGCTCGGCCGCGCGCAGCTCGAACAGCATGCGGGCCTTGATCGCCCGGCTGATGCCGTAGCCGCGGTGGCTCGGCACCTCGATCGTGTCGTACTGGTCGGCGCGGGTCGGGCGCTGCGCGGGCACGACCACCTCGGTCAGGCCGGCGATCTCGTCCGTCGCCTCGTGGACGGCGAGCACGATGTACGGCTTGAGGCCGCGGGCGTGCAGGGTGGCCAGGCTCGCCCGCAGGCGCTCCGCGTCGTACGAGCTCGGGCGCAGCTCCAGGTCCTCGACCACGGCTGCGCGGGCCGCCTCCTTGGCCGCCGCGTAGGCCGCGTAGTGCGACTCGGGCGGGCCGCCCGGGTGGTACTCGACCCGGTAGCCGGCGCCGATGCCGGCGGCCATCTCGCCGAGCCGCAGCCAGTCGACGCCGCCCAGGTCGAGCAGGTTGCGCGTCTCGATGAACGCGCACTCGAAGCCGTGGGTCTCGAAGAACTTCACGGCCGGCGTGCCGCCGATGACCTCGACGCCGACCGACTCGAAGCCCTCCTCGGCCGCTCGCCTGGCCACGGCACCCAGCAGCGCCGTGCCGACCCGGCTGTGGCGGGCCGAGGGCACCACCGACAGCTCCAGGACGCCGATCTCCTCCAGGGCGAGCAGGCTCGCGTGACCGAGGATCTCGCCGTCGTCGCTCACCGCCAGCCAGGACGTGCGCCGCTCACCCGGCATGGTGACGGCGAGGTACTCCCGGAAGCGGGTGATGCGCCAGGGTGGATCCTCGGGCACGTCAACCGCGACGATCTCGTTCAGCGCACGGAGCACCGCGTCGATCTCGGCCTCCGGCGCCCTCGCCGGGTCCCACTCACGCACCCTCACGCCATAAGCTTGCCCACCTTTGTGGCTGAGCGGAAGTACCAGAGCGCAGAGCGTGGCATTGATCTAGCCGGTGCGGTCCCGCCGGCCGTAGTCGTTCGCGGCGTTGAAGACGGCCGCGCGGTACTCCTCGGGGACGTTGTAGGCGTGGATGGCCGCGTTCCAGCCCTCCATCGTCGACAGGTCGCGCCCGTCCGCGCAGAGGTACGCGGCGGCGGTGAGGGCGGCGTCGTCGATGTCGTTGACATCGGTCACACCGTCGTTGTCCGCGTCGATGCCGAACTGCTTCCAGGTGGACGGCAGGAACTGCATCGCGCCCACGGCCCGGTCCCAGGTCTTGTCGGTGTCGAGCGCGCCCTGGTCGGTGTCGCGGATGGCCTGGCGGCCGCTCTGTCCGTCGAGCGGGGGGCCGATGATGGTCGGCACCGACTTGCCGTCCTCCTGGAGCAGCGCCCCGTTGAAGCGGCCGTGGTTCGACTCGATCTTGGCGATGCCGGCGAGCGTGGTCCAGGTCAGCTTGCACCTCGGGGTGGTCCGCGCGGTGATCAGCTCGGCGTAGCCGTAGGCCTGCATCGCCACCGGCGGGATGTCGAGCTTCACCGCCCGCGGCGCGGCCCAGACGGCGAGCATGTCGGCCGGGCGCTCCTTGGTGCCGGGCGGCGGGCTGTATGACGGGGTCTCGGTCGGTACCTGCGGAATCGGGGCGTTGCCGGTCTCCGGGCCGGCCCCGCCGCCGTTGGTGCCCGCCGGGGTCGCGGTCGGCGAGCCGCCGGCGCTGGGCTTGGCCGTGGCCGGCACGATGAACTTCCCGCCGACATACGCCAGCGCGAGCATCACCAGGATCACCGCGCCGACGACCATGGTCCGGCCGCCGGGCCGCCCGGCCCAGGTCCGCACCGCTTCGCGCCGCTCGGCGAGCCGCCCCTGCTTCGACTCCAGCACGTCGCCGGAGGACACCGCGGCGTGCTTGGGCACGTGCGGCTGAGTGGGGACGCTCGGGTCGGGCACCCGCTCCGGCGCCGGCGGGCGGATCGCCGTTACGGAGAGCGTGTCCATCGTGGACGGTTGACCGGCCTTCTCGGCGGATTCGTCGCGCGGTTCGGATGTCCGGTCGTCGTCGCTTGCCACGTGGTCGAGTATTGCGAATTCCCGCTCGCGTGTCACCGTCGCATAACCTGTGGAGATGCCTCGTTACGAGTACCGCTGCCGGGCCTGTGGGGAGACCTTCGAGGTCCAGCGTCCGATGCGTGAAGCGAATGTGAAGACTCCCTGTCCGGCAGGTCACGACGACACCGTGAAGCTGCTCTCGACCGTCGCTGTGGGTGGCGGTGGCGCCGGCGCGGCGGCCCAGCCGAGGCCCGCCGGCGGGGGCGGTTGCTGCGGCGGGGCGTGCGGTTGCTGAAACATTGTTACAAGTGGGTTTCACATTCCCGGCCGTGAGGTTTTGATGTTGTGGCCGGTCGTGCCACAACCGTCGCCGCCGCGTTGTCGTTACGTCACGCGAAACCCACTCAAGCTTTTCCTCCATCGCCGCTGACCAGCGCATACATCCGTCGAAGGGCGGGTGCGGACCGACCTTGAGGGTCGATGGTGGGGGCCGTTTCTACGATGCGCGTGCCCCCCGGGTGGGGAAATATGGGGCACGCCTGAAAAGGGGAGGCGGAGGTTTCACGTGTCGGGGCGGACGCACCTGCCCAGCGGGCTGGTGACTTTCCTCTTCACCGACATCGAGGGCTCGACGCGACTGGCCCAGATGCTCGGTGCGGGATATCGCGCGGTGCTCCACGAGCACCGGCAGGTGATTCGCCGCGCCCTGGCCGGGGCGGACGGTGCGGAGCTCTTCACCGAGGGTGACTCCCTCTTCGTCGCGTTCGACGACGCGGCCGCCGCCCTCACCGCCTGCATCGAGGCGCAGCGGGCCCTCGCCGCGCACGACTGGCCGTCGCCCGAGGCCCGGCCCAAGGTCCGGATGGGCCTGCACACCGGCTTCGCCGAGCCCTACGGCGGCGAGTACACGTCGCCCGAGGTCCACCGCGCGGCCCGGGTCGCCGCCGCCGCGCACGGCGGCCAGGTCCTGTGCTCGGCCGCCACGGCCGCCCTCGTCGGCCCGCTCGACGGTGACGCCTGCCTGCTCGACCTCGGCCTGCACCGGCTGCGGGGCTTCGACGGCTCCGAGCGGATCTTCCAGCTCGTCGCGCCCGGCCTCGACCGGCAGTTCCCGCGCCCGCGCACGATCGACGCGCCGGCCCACAACCTGCCGACGCAGACCACCCGGTTCATCGGCCGCGCCAACGAGCGGGCCGCCGTCCGCGACCTGATCAACCAGCACCGCCTGGTCACCGTCGTCGGCGCGGGCGGTGCCGGCAAGACCCGGCTGGCCGTCGAGGCCGCCGGCGAGCTCGTCGAGCAGTTCCGCGACGGCGTGTGGTTCGTCGACCTGAGCACGGTCCCGACCGGCGACCTCGTCGACGTCAACGTCGCCGCCGCCCTGGGCCTGCGCCCCGAGCCCGGCCGCCCGGTCATCCAGACGATCGTTGACCACGCCCGCAGCCGCCGCTTCCTGATCTTCCTCGACACCTCCGACGCGCAGCTGCCCGCCGCCCGCCGGCTGGTCTCCCGGCTGCTCGCGGCCGGCCCCGAGGTCACCGTCCTGGCCACCAGCCGCGAGCCGCTCGGCCTGGCCGGCGAGGTCGTCTGGCGCATCCCGCCGCTGTCGGTCGAGGCGAGCAGCGGCGGCGGCTTCAGCGACGCCGTGGCCCTGCTGGTCGACCGCGCCGCGGCGGCCCGCGGCGGCCGCGCCGCCGAGCCCGGCGACATCGCCCAGCTCACCCGGGTCGCCGAGGCGCTCGAAGGCCTGCCGCTGGCGCTCGAGCTGGCCGCGGCCCGCCTCCGGCTGCTCTCCGCCGCCCAGCTCGCGGAGCGCATCGACGACGTCCTCGGCACGCTCGACGCCGGCCGGCCGACGGCCGATGCCGACGCCTCCGACCGGCACCGCACGATGCAGGCGGCGGTCTCCTGGTCGTATCGCACCCTCGACCCCCGCGCCGCCCAGCTCCTGCGCTGGCTGTCGGTCTTCGCCAGCCCGGTCGACCTGCCGGCCATCGAGTGGCTCCACGACGGCGACCCGCTCGACCCGCTGGCCACGCTCGTGGACAAGTCGCTCCTGCAGGCCGAGGCGGGTGCGGCGAACGCGACGTACCGGATGCTCGACCCGATCCGCGCGTACGCGGCCCGCACGCTGATCGAGTCCGGCGAGGAGGAGTCGGTCCGCGAGCGGCACGTCGCCTGGTGCCTGCAGGCCGCCCACGACGCCTACCTCGACGATGACGGCCGCCCGGTGACGCTCTCGCTGTACACCCTGGATCCCCTGGCCGACGAGCTCCGCGCGGCCCTGCACTGGACGGTGACCAGGGGCAGCGCCCGCCAGGGCCTGACCCTCGCCGGCGCGCTCGACCAGTGGTGGCGCGAGCGCGGCCTGGTGCGCGAGGGACGGATGTGGTTGTTCCGCCTGTACGAGCGGATCAGCGCGACGGGCGAGCCGGTGCCCGACGCCGAGCTGGCCGCGGCGTACCACATGCACTCCCTGCACGCGGGCGCCGACGGCGAGACGGTGGAGGAGCTCCGGTTCTCCCAGCGCGCCGAGGCGGCCGCCAAGCGGGCCGGCGACCCGGGCCTCATCGCCCGCGTGCTGGCCGGCCGGGGCGCCCCGCTGCTCGAGATGGGCCGCACCGAGGAGGCCGAGCGCACCTGCCGCGACGTCATCGCCTGGGCCGAGGACCAGGGTGTCGACGACGAGGCCCTGTTCGCGGTCTACGCCCTGGCCCAGATCCTGTGGCGCCGCGGCGACCTGGACGGGGCGGCCATCCTGCTCGCCGGCGCCCGCCCGCTGGAGAACGGCCGCCCGCTGGAGCGCGGCCGCCGCACGGTCGACATGATGCTGGGCATGGTCGCCCTGTCCCGCGGCGACCTGGTGGCCGCCCACGACCACCTGATCGTGGCCCTGCGCTCCCGGATGACGTACGGCTTCCACCGGAGGGTCTGCGAGACCCTGAACGCGATCGCCGTCCGCTGCTCGCTCGGTTCGGACCTGGAGACCGCGGCCCGCCTGTTCGGCGCGGCCCAGGCCGCCCGCGTCCGCCTGCGCTGCTCGTCCGGCGGCTTCGGCTCGTTCTGGACGGAGCAGCAGGCCAAGCTCCGCGCCACGATGGGTGACGCGGACTTCGACGCGGCCTACGCCGCGGGCGGCGCGCTTGGCCTGGAGGAGGCGGTGGCGGCGGCCCTGACGATCGAGCACCCGGACCTGGTGGCGGGCTCGATCCGCTTCTCCGCCGTCGAGTAGCGCTCTCAGTAGCGCTCTCTCAACGGCGCTCTCTCAAGTGGGATGGCGGGCCTTTTCGGGGGTTACCCTGGACCGCCCACCACCCCACCTCAGGGAGGGCTCACCGGCATCTCGAACCGGCTCGCGTGTTACTGCCCAATGAGACGCACCGGCGGGTGTTTTGGTTGCGTCGCCCGCGCTCAGTCCTCTTCGGGGTCCTGGTTGGCCTCGGCCCCGAGCACGAACGCCTGCATGGCCAGCTCGTTGCCGGACGGCCAGACGAACGCCGGCAGCTCGGCGGGCCCGAGCTCCCGCACGTAGTTCCAGAAGGCCCGCACCGCTTCCCCGGGCGAGGCCGCCTCAATGGGCATGTCGACGCTGACGAGCCAGGTCCGCCGCGCGGTGTCAGCGGGCCGCACCTGCCGCTGAATGTCGAGAAACGCCCGCTCGTCGACGGGATGCGCGCCGGCTTCGGTTGCGGCGCCGACGAAGTCGGGCGCGGGCAGGGGCGTTTCGAGCAGATTGACGGTGTACTGCAGCCCGCCACGCCCGTCGGCCCGAGCGAGCCCGAACACGACGGGTTCGTCGACGGCGGCAACGAGCAGGACCTCGTCCCCGGCGCTGAGCGAGTCGCCGACTCCCGGCACAGCCAGCTTGTCGGCCCCGTACAACCGCTCCGACTCGTACTGCTCCGGTGACACCACGACCGTCCATTTCGCCATGCAGACATTCCACCACGCCCCCAGCAGGCAGTTACCCACGGTGCGGGGCGGGCTCGTCCTGCCCGGGCCGGTGCGGCGGCTAGCGGCTTTCCACGGACCAGCCGCACTGGTCGGCCCACTGCTCGGCGCGGTCCAGCATGTCGAAGATGAAGTCGGTCTTCGCGCGCGTGTAGCCCTCGCGGTCGTCGGCGAAGCGGATTGCCAGGCGGCGCTTCACCTGGGCGTAGGCGTCCACGGCCAGGTCGTGGGCGCGGAGGAAGTCCACGAACAGCAGCTGGACCCGCTCGTGGGACGAGCCGCGTGACGTCACGTGGACGTGGCGGGTGCGCGGCGGGGCGGACGGGCGGTAGAACGACCACGCGGCGGCCGGGTCGCGGCTGGCCAGGGTCATGCCCGTCGACTCGACGGCCGGGCGGTAAGCGGCCTGGTCGTGCTCGTCGGGGACGATGACCAGGATGTCGATCACGTTCTTGGCGGCCAGGCCGGGCACGGCCGTGGAGCCGATGTGCTCGATGCGTAACGCCGCCGGGCCGAGGGCGTCGGCCAGCTCGTCGCGGTAATACGCGAACTTGGCCGGCCAGCCCTGGTCATAGTCGACCAGGTCGAGCGGGCCGCCGAAATCCGCCGCGAACTCGGCCGTCATCTCGCTCACTCTCCAGTCTCCTGCAGGCAGTTCGCCAGGTGCATGCCAGGTGATCGTTCGTCGGGGATCATGGCTGGTCGAGCTGCACAAAACAAGAGGCGACGTGATCATTGACCATGCCGGTCGCCTGCATGAGGGCATAGGCTGTGGTCGGGCCTACGAAACGGAAACCGCGCTTCTTCAGGGCTTTTGCCATTGCCTGCGATTCCGCTGTCACGGCCGGGACCTGCGCGGAGTCGGCCGGCTGGGCGGGGCGCGGGTCGGGCGCGAAAGACCACAGGAGCGCGGCGAGGCCCTCGGGTAAGTCGGCGGCCGCGCGCGCGTTGGCGATCGCCGCCTCGATTTTGGCACGGTTGCGGACGATGCCCGCATCGGCGAGCAGGCGGTCGACGTCGGATTCGCCGAATGCCGCCACCTTTTCGATCTCGAATCCCGCGAACGCCGTGCGGAACGCCGGCCGTTTGCGCAGGATCGTGATCCACGAAAGACCGGACTGGAACGCTTCGAGGGTCAGCCGCTCGAAGAGCCCGTTGTCGTCGCGGACCGGCCGGCCCCACTCGTTGTCGTGATAGTCGAGATAGTCCGGCGTCGAGCCACCCCAGGCGCATCTGGCCAGGCCGTCCGCACCCACCACCACATCCGTCATGCCCCGCAACCTACCTCGCGGCTATGACAGTTTTCCGCCCTCGACCAGCCGGGCGAACCGGCGCAGGGCCGCGGTCAGCCCGGCCTTCGAGCCCGGCCAGAGCACCGGCCAGGCCACCTTGCCGGCCGGGCCGGCCGGCAGGTGGAACCACTCGTGCCACACCACCTGGGTCCGGTCGGTGCCCAGCGGGGTGCAGCGCAGCACGCCCGGGCCGCGCAGGACCTTGCCGTGGTGCACGACGCGGACCTCGTACGGCGGGTCGACCTTCACCACCCGCATGAGGTCGCGCAGTACCGCCGGGCCGACCTGGGTGACGGCCTCGATCTGGCTGCCCTCGCCGCCGTCGCCCGACAGCACCCGCACGCTCGTGAACGGGATCCAGTCGCCCTGCCGCGCCCAGTCGGTCAGCGCGGCGAACACGACCGCCGCCGGCGCGTTGACGATCACCGTGGCGGTGACCTCGCCGGTGCCGGGCTGTTCCGCCTCGCTGAAGGTCACTTCACCACCGGCGACGCCGAGAGCTCCCAGCCCTTGGCCGAGTCCGGGGAGGAGTCACCAGCGGAGTCCGAGGCAGCATCCGGATCCGTGGAAGCAGTGGGGTCCGCGGAGGGGGCAGTGGTCGACGTGCCACCGGCACCGGAGACCGCCGCCTCGCGCGCGTCGCGCAGCGCGTCGGCGTCCTCGGTCCGGCCCTCGCGCAGGGCCTTGATCTCGGCCTCCAGCACGTTGATCAGCTCTTCCTTGTAGCCGATGTCGTACCCGGCGCGCCGCAGCGCGGTGTCGACCTGACCCATCCGGTAACCCCGGACCACCGTGTCGAACCGCAGCTGGCTCACGTCGCCCTCGACGAGCGGGCGGGACGACGGCAGCGGGACGGCGCGCCCGTCGGGCTCATGTCCTTCGATCCCCGGGTCGTCTCCGGTGATCAACAGCGACACGCCGAACCCGATGGCCCCGACGACCACAGCGGCGATCAACACGAGGAGGAACTCAGCCATAGGGGGAATCGTGGCACGCTGAGGAGGCTCGGGCGACCCCGGCACACCTATAAGAAGCAAACACGGAGGCCATGCGATGTTCCGGCTGGGCAACCGGCGGTTCGCCGACGGCGACTATGCGGTGATGGCGATCGTGAACCGGACCCCGGACTCGTTCTTCGACCGGGGTGCCACGTTCGCCGAGGATGCAGCGCTACGAGCCGTGGAGAAGGCCGTCACCGACGGTGCCGACATCATCGACGTCGGCGGGGTGAAGGCCGGCCCCGGCAGTACCGTCGACGCCGCCGAAGAACTGCGCCGCACGATCCCGACCGTCGCCGCCGTCCGGGAAAATTTCCCGGACGTGGTGATCTCGATCGACACGTGGCGCGCCGAGGTGGCCCGCGAGGTGATCGCCGCCGGCGCCGACCTGATCAACGACACCTGGGCCGGGGCCGATCCGGCGCTCGCCGCGGTGGCGGCCGAGACCGGCGCCGGGCTCGTGTGCTCCCATGCCGGCGGGCTGACCCCGCGCACCCGTCCACATCGGGTGGCGTTCACGGATCCGGTGGATGATGTTGTACTGACCGTGACCGCGCTGGCGGAAAGGGCCCTCGACCTCGGGGTGCGACGCGACGGCATCCTCATCGACCCGGCCCACGACTTCGGCAAGAACACGCGGCATTCGCTCGCCATCACCAACCGGCTGCACGAGCTGGTCGCCACCGGCTGGCCGGTGCTGGTGGCGCTGTCGAACAAGGACTTCATCGGCGAGACGCTCGACCTGCCGGTGGGGGAGCGGCTGGAGGGCACGCTCGCGGCGACCGCGGTCTCGGCCTGGCTGGGCGCCCGCGTGTTCCGGGCGCACCAGGTCAAGGAGACCCGCCGGGTCCTGGACACGGTGGCGGCCATCCGGGGCGACCGCCAGCCCGCGGTGTCCCGGCGAGGCCTGGCGTAAACCGGCGCAAAACGCCGTCAGCGCCGCGAACGGCGGTGGGCTACGTCCAGCGCAGGATGTTCTTGCGCCACGCGTAGAGGATGCCCAGCGCCAGCACCGCGACGAAGATCGCCATTTCGACGACGACCGCGGCCCCGTAACCTGGCTGGTCGAAGATCACCGCCCACGGGAACAGGAACACGCTCTCCACAGCGAACAGCGCGTAAAGGTAGGCATACACGTAGTAGCGGATCTGAGCCTGCGCCCAGTCGCCGCCGACGGGGTCGAGACCGCACTCGTAGGTCTCGTACTTGCCACTCTGCGTGGCCGCGCTGTCCGCTGATCGGCGCGGACCCAGCAGCCGGTTGGCCGTGAACGCGGCGACGAAAACGCCCGCGCCGACCAGAAGCAGGAGGCCGAGCGTCGCATAGCCGCCCAGATATCCACTCACGATACGCACCGTACCCGGATCGTCACGATCTCCGACATGCCCAAAACCCGAAACTCTCTAGATAATGGGCCTCCTTGCCGGAGTGCAACCAAGTCACCCCCCGGCTGCCGCCGAGTAGACCCCAAAAGGACATCCCCTCATGGACGCACCCGCGGCCCACCACACCCGGTGGCAGCTGCGTGCCGGCTCCCTCGTGCTGTTGACCACCGTGTGCTCCCTGGTCTTCGCCGCCCCGGTGTACGCCACCCCGGAGGAGGACCCGTCGGATCCGCCCACGGTGGAGGTACCGACGTCGGAGCCTCCCGGACCGACCGAGGAACCGACGACCGAACCGCCACCGCCCACCAGCGCGGCGCCCCCGACCACCCGGCCGCCGACGAAGCCGCCCGCCCCGACGCCCGTGCACAACATCAAGCTGATGGCCAGCGACATCGTGGTCGGCGACGCGTACTGGCAGGGCAACGGCGCCGCCGAGCTGGTCGTCGCGGTGCAGAACATCGGCAGCTACGTCGGCACCGAGCAGATCGACGGCTTCTACGTGCTGCCGAGCGGGGCGCGACCGGTCGGCGCGTACGGCACCGACGGCTGCGTCGCCACCGACGTCAAGGCGCTGAGCTTCGGCTGCCGGCTCGGCGAGGGCAAGGTCGGCCGGGTCGTGGTCAAGGTCGACGTCGACGAGAACGCCTGGAAGGTTTCGGGCTCCGGCTCGGTCACCGCGTCCGTCCGCGACAAGGAGCACGAGCGGGACGTCGTCCGCAAGCGCGACGTCGCCATCCGGTTCAACAGCCCGCCACCGACGCCCGGCATCGCGCTGTCCGCCTCGCAGCTCGACCTGCCCGCCGTCGCCGCCCCGCAGGCGCAGAGCGCCCAGTTGCAGGTCAGGCTGCGCAACACCGGCGCCGCGAAGGGGTTCGGGGCGGTCGAGCTGATCACCCCGCCGGGGGTCGACCTGGTGTCGTTCCCGGCCGCCTGCCGGTCGCACCGCAAGATCGCTGAGGACCGCGACCGCTGCGAGCTGGGTGACCTGACCGCCGGCCGCGAAGTGCCGGTGACGTTCGGGCTGACGATCAGCGCGGCCGCGCTGGTGCAGCTGCCGCTGAGCGGGTCCGTCCACGGCTACCTGACGCCGGCCGGCCGGGCGACCGTGGAGACGCGGGCCGACTACCTGATCACCGCGCCGCCCATTGCGGGCGAGTCGCCGCTGCCGACCGACGCGCCGGCCTCGCCCGCCGCCGTGCCGCTCGTCGGCGGTACCGACCCGGCCCACCAGGGCGACGCGGACAGCAACCTGCTGTCCGGTGACCGGCTGTCCAGCACGCCGTTCGTGGTCGGCATCGTCGGGCTGGTCGCGGTCGTCGGCTTCCTGGTGGTGTTCTCGCTGCGGCGGCGTATGGGCGGCGGCGGCCGGGACGACGACGATGAGCTCTCCGCGGACGAGGTCGAGGAGGTCGTGCTGGTCGCGGCCGGCGAACTGCCGCCGCCGCCCCGCTCGGCGATCCCGCGCTCGATCACCCTGCCGCGGCTGCCGGCCGGTCCGGTGGCCGGGCCCGGGTTCCGCCATTCGGACAGCCGGTACCGCGATTCGGGCGATGACGGCGCCGATCGGCCGTCGGAAATGTCCTGATCGGCGGGTCGGGCGGCGCAGGTCCGGAGGATTCGATCCTCAGGTGAGACCTGCGCCGCAGGCGGCGGGGCGCGGCCGACGTACCCTCTGGTTGTAAGGCTTCGCTAAGTCGTCGCCCCGACCCCGCCCCGCCGGCTCAACAGGAGGTCAGCTCACGTGACCAAGCAGGTCCGCCAGCTGGATCGAGTGGTCATCAGGTTCGCTGGCGATTCCGGTGATGGCATGCAGCTCACCGGTGACCGGTTCACCTCGGAGACCGCCCAGCTCGGTAATGACATCTCGACGCTGCCAAACTTCCCCGCCGAGATCCGTGCCCCCGCCGGCACGCTCCCCGGCGTGTCGAGCTTCCAGGTGCACTTCGCCGACTTCGACATCCTGACGCCGGGCGACGCCCCGAACGTCCTGGTGGCCATGAACCCGGCGGCGCTGAAGGCCAACCTCGCCGACCTGCCCAAGGGCGCCTCGATCATCGTCAACACGGACGAGTTCACCAACCGCAACCTGGCCAAGGTGGGCTACGCGGCCAACCCGCTGGAGGACGGCTCGCTCGACGGCTGGGCGGTCGCCCCCGTCGCGCTGACCTCCATGACGGTCAAGGCGCTCGAGTCGTTCCAGATCTCCAAGAAGGACGCCGAGCGGGCGAAGAACATGTTCGCGCTCGGGCTGCTCTCGTGGATGTACTCCCGCCCCCACGAGTCCACGCTCGCCTTCCTGGAGCGCAAGTTCGCGGCCCGCCCGGAGCTCGTCGCCTCCAACATCGCCGCCTTCAAGGCCGGCTGGAACTACGGCGAGACGACCGAGCACTTCGCGGTGCGCTACGAGGTGAAGCCGGCCCGCATGTCGGCGGGCAACTACCGCAACATCACCGGCAACGCCGCGCTCGCCCTGGGGATCGTCGCCGCGGGTGTACGGGCGAAGCTGCCCGTCTTCCTCGGTGCGTACCCGATCACCCCGGCCTCCGACATCCTGCACGAGCTGTCGAAGCACAAGAAGTTCGGCGTGACCACGGTGCAGGCCGAGGACGAGATCGCCGCCATCGGCGTGGCCCTCGGCGCCTCCTACGGCGGCGCGCTCGGCGTGACGACCACCTCGGGCCCGGGCGTCGCCCTCAAGGGCGAGACGATCTCCCTCGCGGTCGCCCTGGAGCTGCCGCTGCTCATCATCGACGTGCAGCGGGCCGGACCGTCGACCGGCCTGCCGACCAAGACCGAGCAGGCCGACCTCAACATGGCCATCTACGGCCGGCACGGCGAGGCGCCGGTCGCGGTCCTCGCGCCGCGCTCGCCCGCGGACTGCTTCAACACCGCCCTCGAAGCGGCCCGGATCGCGCTGACCTACCGCACGCCGGTCATCCTGCTCTCCGACGGCTACATCGCCAACGGCTCCGAGCCCTGGCGCCTGCCCGAGGTCGCCGACCTGCCCGACCTGCAGGTCGAGTTCGCGACGGCGCCGAACGCCGAGGACGGCAAGACCTTCCTGCCGTACCTCCGCGACCCCCAGACGCTCGCCCGGCCCTGGGCCGTCCCGGGCACCCCCGGGCTGGAGCACCGCATCGGCGGCCTGGAGAAGGCCGACAAGACCGGCGACATCTCGTACGACCCGGCCAACCACGACTTCATGGTGCGCACCCGCGCGGCCCGCATCGAGCACATCGACGTCCCGGACGTCGAGGTCGAGGACCCCGACGGCACCGCCCGCGTGCTCGTGCTCGGCTGGGGCTCGACCTACGGCCCGATCGGCGCCGCCGCCCGCGCCCTGCGCCAGCGGGGCCTGCCGATCGCGCAGGCGCACCTGCGGCACCTCTCGCCGATGCCGAAGAACCTCGGCGAGGTCCTGAAGTCGTACGACAAGGTCGTCATCCCGGAGATGAACCTCGGCCAGCTCGCCGGCATCATCCGGTCGAAGTTCCTGGTCGACGCGATCGCCTACAACCAGGTCCGCGGCCTGCCGTTCACCGCCGCCGAGCTGGAGGGCGTGTTCGAGGAAGTGGTCAAGAATGCCTGAGATGCTGAAGCTGACGGCCAAGGACTTCAAGTCCGACCAGGAGGTCCGCTGGTGCCCCGGCTGCGGGGACTACGCGATCCTGGCCGCGGTCCAGTCGTTCATGCCGGAGCTCAACATTCCGCGTGAGCGGATCGTGTTCGTGTCCGGCATCGGCTGCTCCTCGCGGTTCCCGTATTACATGAACACCTACGGCATGCACTCGATCCACGGCCGCGCGCCGGCGATCGCGAGCGGCCTGTCGGTGTCCCGCCCCGACCTGTCGGTCTGGGTCGTCACCGGCGACGGCGACGCCCTGTCGATCGGCGGCAACCACCTGATCCACGCCCTGCGGCGCAACGTCAACCTGAAGATCCTGCTGTTCAACAACAAGATCTACGGCCTGACCAAGGGGCAGTACTCGCCCACCTCCGAGATCGGCAAGATCACGAAGTCGACGCCGGCCGGCTCGGCCGACTCGCCCTTCAACCCGATCTCGCTCGCCCTCGGCGCCGAGGCCTCGTTCGTCGCCCGCACGATCGACTCCGACCGCAAGCACCTCCAGTCGGTGCTGCGCGCCGCGGCCGAGCACCGCGGCTCGGCGTTCGTCGAGATCTACCAGAACTGCAACATCTTCAACGACGGCGCCTTCGACGTGCTGAAGGACCCGGGCACCCGCGACGACTACATCGTCCGCCTCGAGCACGGCCGGCCGATCACGTTCGGCAAGGACGGCGAGTGGGCGGTGACCCACCCGCCCGGCGGCTTCGGCCTGTCGGTCGTGCCGACGGCGGAGGTGTCGCCCGACGAGATCGTGGTGCACGACGAGACGGTGGCCGAGCCCGCGTACGCGTTCGCCCTGTCCCGCCTGCCCGGCCTGGACCTGCGCAACACCCCGATCGGCGTGTTCCGCAAGGTCGACCGCCCGGCCTACGACGACCTGGTCCGCGACCAGCTCACGGCGGCCAAGGCGAAGGTGAAGGCCACCCCCGAGGAGGAACTGGGCGCGCTGCTGAACAGCGGCGACACCTGGACCATCCTGTAGCGCTTTCCGGCGTCGGCCCCGGGCAGGTCCCGGGGCCGCGCTGTGTCCGCACCCGCGCCGTGCTCTCTGCGTCGTTCTTGGCGTTGCGGCGCTCGGACACTCCGCGTATGTCCTGGTTTGTCGGGGACCACAACTCCAAGATCGGCGCGCGTGCAGGTCAGGCGGCCGTCGTCTCCAGCCAGCGGGTCAGCGTGCGCACGCCCCAGCCGGTCGCGCCCTTGGTCAGCTCGCCGTCGGCCGAGTCGGCCCAGGCCGGCGAGGACATGTCGAAGTGGACCCAGCTGTCGCGCAGGCCACCGGTGAACTCGCGCAGGTAGAGCGCGGCCAGCAGCGATCCGCCGCCGATGTCCGTCGAGTTGACCAGGTCGGCCAGGTCGCCGTCGAGCGCCTCGGCGTAGTCGTCGCTCAGCGGCATCCGCCAGACCGACTCGCCCGCCGCCTCGGCCGCGCCGCGGAACTCGGCCGCGAGGGCGTCGCTGTGGCTGTACATCGCCGCCGTCCGCTTGCCCAGCGCCACGCCCTGCGCGCCGGTCAGCGTGGCCAGGTCGACGATCACGTCCGGGCGCAGGCGGCGCACCGCGTAGGCCATCGCGTCGCCGAGCACCAGCCGGCCCTCGGCGTCGGTGTTCAGCACCTCGCTGGTGATCCCGCCGTAGTGGCGGATCACGTCGCCGGGGCGCATCGCGTCGGCGCCGATCGCGTTCTCCGCCAGCGGGGCCAGGGCGGTGACCCGCACCGGCAGGCGCATCGCGGCCGCGGCCAGGGTCGCGCCGACCACGGCGGCCGCGCCGCCCATGTCCTTGCGCATCAGCTTCATGCCGGCCAGCGGCTTGATGCAGATGCCGCCGGTGTCGAACGTGATGCCCTTGCCGACCAGCACGATGTGCCGCCGGGCCCCGCGCGGGCGCCATGACAGCTCGACCAGCCGCGGGCCGCGCGTCGAGCCGCGGCCGACCGCGAGGATCGCGTTGAAGCCCTGCTCGGTCAGGGCGGCCTCGTCGCGGACCGAGATCGTGAGCTGCGGCACGCCGGTCGCGGCCTTCTCGATCCGCTTGGCGAACCAGGCCGGGGTCTTCCGGTCGGGGGGCATGTTGGTGAGGTCCCGGGCCAGCCGGGTCGACTCGGCGACCGCGCGGGCCCGCTCCAGCGCCTCGGCGTGCTCGGGGGTCGCCTCCAGCACGAGCGTGACGCGCTTCAGCTCGTACTCGTCGGCGGTCGACAGCTCGAAGCGGTACGAGGCCAGCCAGAGGCCCTCCGCCAGGCCGCGCAGTCCCGCCGGCGGGAGCTCGTGCGGTACGACCAGGATCAACGCCGGCTCGGAACGGGCCGACTTGGCCAGGGCCGCGCCCGCCGCGCGCCAGCCGGCCTCCGCGCCGTCGCCGATCCCGACGAAGAGCAGCCGCGCCAGCTGGCGACCCGGGCGGGGCAGGCTGTGCACAGACCCGGCCGACCCGGAGTGCTCGACGTCCTCCAGGAACGCCGCGCACTCGTCGAGGTCGGCCGGGCTCAACCGGAGGCGCGTCGCCTCACCGAGCAGTTCGACCGCCGCGGAGGGCTCACCGGACGGCACGACCACAGCGGCCGCAGCCGACGCGGTGCGGGCAGTGGAGAACCTGATGTCCAGCACGTTGACCCTCCATTCGACGAGCACACTGAAGGGAGCGACCAGCTCGGGTCACTCCGGCAAACCTGCGGTGGATGGCCTCAGCCGGTGGCGGTCTTCAGCGCCTCGCTCAGTTCGTTGGCCTCGTCCTTGGTCATCTCAACCACGAGCCGCCCACCACCCTCCAGCGGGACCCGCATGACGATGCCGCGGCCCTCCTTGGTGACCTCCAGCGGACCGTCGCCTGTCCGCGGCTTCATGGCCGCCATGTTGTCTCCCTTCGCTCCCTGATGTCCCAGACACCAGGTGGCACAGCCGTCCCCGCATGCCCGCGCGCCTGCTCACGGGGCCCGACCAAGACCCGTTGGCTCCGTGACGAACGCACCAACCGATGATTTTCCCTGATGATGGCCCCAAGACCCAAACCGGGACGCAAACCTTGTGACAACTTGTGGCGGGAAATGCCGGTCAACTGTCACAATAAGCGGCCATGCAGGCCCGGTCGGCCCTCTTTGATCTCTATGGCGACCATCTGCGCCCGCGCGGTGGGCGGGCCGCCGTCGCGGCTCTCGTGCGCCTGCTCGCTCCCCTCGGCATTGCCGCTCCCGCCGTGCGCACCGCGATCTCGCGGATGGTCCGGCAGGGCTGGCTCCATCCTCTACGCTTGCCGACCGGCCCCGGCTACGGCATCACCCCGAAGGCGGCACGACGCCTCGACGCGGCCGGTGCCCGCATCTACCGCACCCGCAAGGGCGACGGAGGATGGGACGGGCACTTCGATCTCATCATGCTCGAACCGCCCCAGCACCGTGGCGCGCGGGCGAGACTCGTGGCGAATCTCGGGTTCCTGGGGTACGGCTCGATCGACGGGTCGACCTGGATCGCGCCCCGCCCGGGCGAGGGGGTCGACGCCCTGCTCGCCGAGGCCGGCGTCCAGCACGACCGCTTCCGCGCCGCCCACGTCGGCGGCACGACCGGCGCGCTGCGGCTGGTCGAGCGGGCGTGGGACCTGAAGGCGATCGCCGCGGCCTACGACGAGTTCGTCGAGCGGCTCACCCCGCTGGTCGCCGGGATCGGGCCGGGGGCCACCGACGAGCAGGCCTACGCGGTGCGGTTCACGCTCGTCCATGCGTGGCGCGCGTTCCTGTTCCGCGACCCGCAGCTCCCGCCCGACCTCCTGCCGCCCGGGTGGTCCGGCACCACGGCGGCCGCGTTCTTCGACCGGCACGCCGTCCGCCTCCGCCCGGCCGCCGACCGGTACGTTGACCATTGCCTGAGTTCGTGAGAAGGGGTACCGCCATGTCCGACACCCTGCTCGTCGAGCGCGCCGACGGCGTCGCCACGGTGACGCTCAACCGCCCCGACGCGTACAACGCGCTGAATGACGAGCTGAAGGTCGCACTGCGGGACACGCTGGGCGAGATCGCAGAGGATTCGGCAGTACGAGCAGTGGTCGTCGCGGGCGCGGGGAAGGCCTTCTGCGCGGGGCAGGACCTGCGCGAGCACGTCGCCTCGCTGGAGGCCGGCACGGGCGCCTCGCTGTCGACGGTGTCCGAGCACTACAACCCGATCACGCTCGCGCTCGGCGGGATGCCCAAGCCCGTCGTCGCGGCCGTGCGCGGCGTGGCCGCCGGGGCCGGCGCGTCGCTCGCCCTGCTCGCCGACTTCCGCATCGGCGGCCCGAAGACGTCGTTCCTGATGGCGTTCGCCAACGTCGGCCTGGCCGGCGACACCGGCATCTCGTGGACCCTGCCCCGCCTGGTCGGCCACGCCAAGGCCACCGAGCTGCTGCTGCTCGCCGAGCCGGTCGACGCGCAGACCGCTTTCGGGCTGGGCATGCTGACCCGGCTGGCCGAGACCGACGACGAGGTCCTGCCGGCCGCCCAGGCCCTGGCCGCCCGCCTCGCCGCCGGCCCCACCGTCGCGTACGGGCAGATCAAGCGCGAGCTGGCCGCCGGCGGCTCGGGCTCGCTGGCCGACGCGCTGCGGATCGAGGCGGAGGCCCAGTCCACCTGCGGCCACACCGCCGACCACCGCGACGCCACGGCCGCGTTCGTCGCGAAGCAGAAGCCCGTCTTCAAGGGAGCCTGAACAGGGGTTTACAACCCTCGAACACTTGGGTTCTACGGTCGTGGGCATGAGCGTTGCCCACCTGCTGCGCCGCGCGACGTTCGGGCCGACCGCGGACGAGGTCGATGCGTTCGCCTCGCTGGACCCGGCTGAGGTCGTCGACCGGCTGCTCGTGCCGTCGCGCGACGACGCCGGGGCGGCCCGCACGCCGCTGCCCAAGCTCGGCCCGGTCACGAACGAGCGCAGCGACCGGGCCAAGCAGATCCGCACCGTCGCGGTGTGGTGGCTCGACCGCATGACCCAGGCCGAGCACCAGCTGCACGAGAAGCTGACGTTCTTCTGGCACGGGCACTGGGCCACCTCCGCCGACAAGGTGAAGTCGGGCCCGCTCATGCTCGGCCAGCAGCAGACACTCTTCCGGACCGGGCTCGGCGACTTCGCCACTCAGGTCCGGGCGATGATCCGCGACCCCGCCCTGATCCTCTGGCTCGACGGGCAGAAGAACACGGTCAAGGCCCCGAACGAGAACCTGGCCCGCGAGCTCATGGAGCTGTTCACGCTCGGTGTCGGCAACTACACCGAGCGGGATGTGCGGGAGGGTGCCCGCGCCCTGACCGGCTGGGTCGTCGACCAGCCCCGCGGCACGGCCACGCTCAACCCGAAGCGCCACGACGACAAGCCGAAGACCATCCTGGGCTCGACGTCGAACTATGACGCCGACGGCTTCGCGTCGCTCCTGCTGGGCCAGCCGTCATGCGCCGCGTTCATCGCCAGGCGGCTTTGGCTTCGGTACTGCGGCGAAGGCGACATCCCGCCGGCCACACTGGACGCGGCGCGAACCGCGACCACCACAGGCGCGATGCTGCGCACGCTGCTGCTCGCCGACGGCCACACCGAGCTGGTCAAACAGCCGGTCGAGTGGCTGGTCGGCGCGCTGCGCCAGCTCGGCATCCGCCCCGTCGAGCAGCACCTCAACTCCCTCAACCAGCTGGGCCAGGTGCCGCTGCGTCCGCCGAGCGTCGGCGGCTGGCCGTCGGGCGCGGCCTGGCTGACCACGTCGGCGACGCAGGCCCGGCTCAAGGTGGCCCAGTCCCTGGCCGCGAAGGCCTCGCCGGCCGTGCTCGACCGCCTGAAGTCGGTGCCCCAGCCCCAGCGCGTGGTCGCGCTGGCCCGCCTGCTGGTGGTCGACCGCTTCACCGACCGCACGGCGACCGTCCTGTCCGCCGTGGCGGCCGACCCGCGCAAGCTGCTGGCCCTGGGCCTGGCCAGCCCCGAGTACGCGGTCTGCTGATGGCCCCCTCCAGGCGCACCCCTGACGCGCCGCCGTTCCAGTTCCGAGTACGTGACCTGTCGATGGAGGTCCTCCCGTGGACACCGTGACGCGACGCCGGTTCCTCATCGCGAGCGGCGTGACCGGCGCCGCCGCCCTGGCCGCCGGCACCGCCTGGACGCTGCGCGACCTCTTCGAGACGGCGGCCTGGGACGACCGCCCCGGCGACGCCGGCACCCTGGTCCTGGTCACGCTCTACGGCGGCAACGACGGCCTGGCCAACGTGATCCCGTTCGCCGCCCCCGGCTACCGCGACGCCCGCCAGGAGTTGGCCTACGCGCCGGAGGAGGTCCTGCGCCTGAACGACGAGCTGGGCCTCAACCCGGCGCTCGTCGGCCTCAAGCGCATGTACGACGCCGGCAAGCTCGCCGTCGTCCGCGGCGTCGGCTACCCGAAGCCCGACCACAGCCACTTCCGCTCGATGGACATCTGGCAGACCGCGCAGCCCGACCGCCCCGGCAACACCGGCTGGCTGGGCCGCTGGCTGGACTCGGTCGGTGGCGACCCCCGCCACGCGGTTTCGTTCGAACCCGTCCTCCCTCCGCTGCTCGCCGGTGCCACCACCGCCGGCGCCGCCATCCCGGTGACCGGCTTGGCCCTGCCCAACGGCGTCTCGATGTCGACCCTGACCTCACTCGGCCAGTCCTCCCCGGGCGAGCCCCCGCTGCAGGCCCGCGCCGCCCGGGCCTTCGCGGACCTGGTCGCCGTCGACACCCTGATCCAGAGCGCCGACACCGACGCCGACGACGACCAGTCCTCGACGTCGACCGGCACCGGCACCGGCGGCCGCGCCGACCTCCCCGAGCAGCTGGCCCTGGTGGCCAGGTGCGTGGAGGCCGGCGTGGCCACGCGGGTGTTCTCGGTCTCGCTCGGCGGCTTCGACCTGCACGCCGACGAGCGAAACTCCCAGGAGGCCCTGCTGAAGCGCCTGGACAGCGCCCTCACCACGTTCGCCGAACGCATGGCCAAGACCGAGGCCGGCCGCCGGGTGGTGGTGGCGGTCTACTCGGAGTTCGGCCGCCGGGTCGCTGCCAACGGCTCCGACGGGACGGACCACGGCACGGCGTCCAACATGTTCGTCCTGGGCTCCCCGGTGAAGGGCGGCCTGTTCGGCGAGCAGCCCAGCCTCGCCGACCTGGACAACGGCGACCTGAAGTTCACCACCGACTTCCGCTCGGTCTACGCCGCGCTGCTCCGGGACGTCCTGGACGCCGACCCGGGCCGGATCCTGAACTACACCAAGCCCCTGGACGGCCTCTTCTAGCCGCTCGGGGCCGCGTCCGGGCCCGGCTCGGGGAGGTGGCGAGCGTCAGGCGGCCGCGGCGGCCAGCGGGACGGGCGGCGGCGACGGGGCGTCGGACGAGTCCGGGGTGGGCAGCCAGCCCAGGGCGGTGCGGGCCGTGTATGCCCACCAGCCGATCCACGGACCGTAGCGGCGGCGGAGATCGGTGGGGGTCGGGGTCGGCTCGCCGTAGAGCGCCAGGGTCGTCTTCGTGAACTGGGCCCGCTCCAGGGGAACGGCGTCGGGGCGGCCCAGGGCGCGCAGGAGAAGGCCGTGGGCGGTGAACGTGCCGATGCCGCGGACGGCGAGCAGGGTCGCGCGAGCCTCCTCATAGGGCGCCGCGCGGAGGGCGGCCTCGTCCAGCTCGGCGAGGCCGGAGAGCACCGTCAGCAGGCGCTCGGTGCGGAACTGGCTGCCCGTGAAGGGCAGGAGGTGGTGCACGTCCAGGGCGGTCACCACGGCAGCCGTGGGGAACGCCGCATATGCGCGGCCCTCCACGACGGCCCACGGGCCGTGCTCGTCGACCAGGCGGCGTTTGCGGGCCGCCGCATACCAGGCCGTGGAGCGGTGGGTCAGCGTGAAGTAGGTGGCGGCCTCGGTCAGGGTCGGGAAGCGGACCTGGTGCAGGCCCTCGGCGACGGGCAGGAGGCGGGCCATCGCCGGGTCGCTGCGGGCGATCGCCAGGAACTCGGCGCGCTCGTCGTCGAGGCCCAGCCAGTCGGTGACGGCGGTGGCGACGGCCGTCGTCTCGGCCGGGGTCAGGGGCTCGTCGCTGTGGACGGTCACGGCGACGCCCGGCTCGCCGTCGTCGCGGGCCATCACCTCCGTGACCACGGCTCGGGACGGGTCGGTCGGGTGCAGGAACGCCTTGCGGACGCGGCCGTCGCCGGTGAGGAACTGGTCGTTGTGGTTGGGCGTGAAGGTGCGCATCGCGCGCATCGAGCAGGCCAGGTCGAACGGGGCGGTGGCGGACAGGACGACGCGGGTGGTGGTGCCGAGTTCGGTCATGGCGACAGTTTCGAACCCGGGTACGACACTTTCTAAGCCGCGCGGGCCGCCAGCAACAGTCCGTCACCGATCGGCAGCAGAGCGGGAATCCAGGCGTCGCTGTCGCGCAGGCCCTTGACCGTCTCCCTCAGCAGTACCGTCTCCGTGTCCCGGATCGTGGGATCACTCACCCGGCCGCCGGCCAGCGCCTCGTTCAGCACCAGCGTCCCGCCCGGCCGCAGCAGGCGCTCGGCGGCGGCCACGACGGGGCCGTACTCGGCCGGATCGTGGTCGACGAACACCAGGTCGTACGCCCGGTCGGCGAGCCGCGGCAGCACGTCCAGCGCCCGGCCGGTGATGATGCGGGTGCGCGACGGCGGGTTGCCGGCGGCGGAGAACACGCGCCGCGCGATCCGCTGGTGCTCCGCCTCGTAGTCGATCGTGGTGAGGACGCCGTCGCGCCGCATGCCGCGCAGAAGCCACCCGCCGCTCACCCCGGTGCCGGTGCCGACCTCCACGACGGCCTTGGCGTTGCTCACCGCCGCGATCACCCGCAGCGCCGCCCCGCAGCCCCGGCTGACGGCGTGGATGCCCAGCTCACCGGCCTGTTCCCGGGCAGCGGTGAGCACCGGGTCCTCCAGCACATATCCGTCGACGAAGTCGGCGAACTGCTGCGCGCTTCTCGCGGACGCGGTGATGGGGCACCTCCAGGTGACTCGATTCCCGGCAAAGCCTAGGAGACCTCGCCCCCGCGTGTGGGATGCCGGAGCGTGTAATGCTGGATGCGAAACGGACGGAGGAGCCGATCGTGACAGACGGTTCGGCCTGGCGGCAGCCGGGCCACGGCGCAGCGCCCAGCCCCGGTGGCTGGGCGACGCCAACGCAGGGCCGCCCGCAGGCGCAGCCGCAGCCCGCGCCGGACAGCTGGTGGTCCGATGCGCTGGCCGACCCGTGGCGCGATCCCGATGCGCCGGTCGTCGTGGTGAAGACGCCACAGGACGAGATCCCGCCGCTGGAGAAGCCGCCGGCGCCCGGCCCGGGGCCGCGCCTCGGCCTGGGCCTCGTGCTGGTCGTGTCGATCGTCACGGCCCTGCTGGCGGGCGCGCTCGGCGGCACGCTCGGCTACGTCTTCGCCGTCGGCGGGGGCGGCGGCCTCGGCGGCACGGAGCTCGGCAGCGACCCGCCACTCAACGGCCGCCCGCCGGACTCGGTCGCCGCGCTGGCCAAGAAGGTCCTGCCCAGCGTCGTCACGATCAGCATCCGGGTCGGCTCCGGCACGTCGCTCGGCTCGGGCTTCGTCGTGTCCAACGACGGCCACGTGATCACCAACAACCACGTCGTCGAGGGCGGCACCGGCAACGCGACGGTGCGCTTCAACGACGCGACCGTGGTGTCGGCGAAGGTGGTCGGCGGCGACGACGAGTCCGACGTCGCCGTGCTCAAGATCGACACGGCCGGGCTGCCCGAGGGCAAGCTCGTGCCGGTCGAGTTCGGCGACTCCGACCAGGTCCAGGTCGGCGACCCGGTCGTCGCGGTCGGCGCGCCGCTCGGCCTGACCAGCACGGTCACCTACGGCGTGGTCAGCTACCTCGACCGCCCCATCCGCACCAGCGAGGGCGGCACCGCGCGGTATTACGCGGCAATCCAGACCGACGCCGCGGTCAACCAGGGCAACTCGGGCGGCCCGCTGTTCGACGCCGCCGGCCGCGTGGTCGGCATCAACTCCGTGATCGGCACCCTGTCCGAGGACCAGTCCACGGCGGGCAACGTCGGCCTCGCGTTCGCGATCCCGATCAACCATGCCAAGCGCATCGCAACCGACATCATCAACACCGGCAAGGCCCGGCGCACCGTGATGGGCGTCCAGCCCGACCCGTCGTACCGCAACCCCGCCGGCGGCGCGCGCCTCGCCTCCGTCGAGGCCGGCGGGCCGGCCGCCGCGGCCGGGCTGAAGAGCGGCGACGTGATCCTGGCGGTCAACGGCAAGCCGATCGAGGAGTTCTGGGATCTCACCGCGCTCGTGCGCAAGTACGCGCCCGGGGACACCGTGGAGATCCAGTACTTACGGGGTACAACTCGGGAAAAAGCGCCCGTGACGCTGGTCGCAGACGCCAAGTGACCGCCGGGGCCTCCCCGTTCGGGTCCGTAGGTGCGTAGTCTTGCGGCTGAGAGCAGGGGAGGGCCGGCACAATGGGCTTGGAGAACATCGGCGGCTGGGAGTTCATCCTGATCATCCTGGTCGGGCTGTTCATCTTCGGTCCCGACCGACTGCCGAAGGCCATCGGCGACGGCATGCGCATGCTGCGCAATGTCCGCCAGATGGCGCGCAACGCGACCGGTGACCTCAGCAAGGAACTCGGCACCGACATCCAGCTGGAAGACCTCCACCCGAAGACCTTCCTGCGCAAGCACCTGCTCAGCGAGGCCGACGAGGCCGCCCTCCGCAAGCCGCTGCAGGGCATCTACGACGACGTCAAAGGCGTGGCGGACGGTGTGAAGCGCGACGCCCAGGCGGCCGCGTCCGCTGCGAACGGCGCCACGGCCGCGGCGGCCACCCCGGCGCCCCCGGCCCAGCCGGCCGTCCGCGCCTCATGGGACGACGTCACCTGATCCTGTACCGCCGCCCGCAGCACCTTCCGCCCCACACAAGCGCGCCCGACTTTACGGAAATGTCCGATTCGGGGCGCGCCCAATGAAGTGGGCAGTGAGCGTGATGCCCCGCTTCCATGATCCGCGTCGCCCGCGCTTCCATGATCAAGGGAGCCATCTGGCTGTCATAGCGACCAGATGTTTCCCTTGATCATGGAGATGCCGGGGGCGAGAAAAAAGCGCTAGGTCAGCGGCCGGCCGGCTTGAGGCCCAGCGGCTTGCCGACCAGGCTCTCGCGGCGCTGCGCCAACCGGTCCGCTACCGACCGCAGGGCGGACGCCGCCGGCGCGTCCGGGGTCGCCAGGACCAGCGGGAGGCCCGAGTCGCCCGCCTCGCGGAGCCGGGTGTCGAGCGGGATCTGGCCCAGCAGCGGCACCTTCGCGCCGACCAGGCGGCTCAGGGAGTCGGCCACCGTCTGGCCACCGCCGGCGCCGAAGATCTCCATCTTCTCGCCGGTGGGCAGCTCCAGCCAGGACATGTTCTCGACCACGCCGACGATGCGCTGGTGGGTCTGCAGGGCGATCGACCCGGCCCGCTCCGCCACCTCGGCCGCGGCGGCCTGCGGCGTCGTCACGACCAGGATCTCGGCCGACGGCAGCAGCTGCGCGAGGGAGATGGCCACGTCGCCGGTGCCCGGCGGGAGGTCGAGGAGCAGAACGTCGAGGTCGCCCCAGTACACGTCGGCGAGGAACTGCTGGAGCGCCCGGTGCAGCATCGGGCCGCGCCACACGACGGCCGTGTTGCCGGGTGTGAACATGCCGATCGAGATGACCTTCACGCCGTGCGCGGAGGGCGGCATGATCATCGACTCGACCTGGGTCGGGCGGCCGTCGGCGCCCAGCATGCGGGGAATCGAGTGGCCGTAAATGTCGGCGTCGACGACGCCGACCGAGAGGCCCCGGGCGGCCAGCGACGCGGCCAGGTTGACCGTGACACTCGACTTGCCCACGCCGCCCTTGCCGCTGGCCACCGCGTAGACGCGGGTGCGCGAGCCCGGCTGGGCGAACGGGATGACCGGCTCCTGGACGTCGCCGCGCAGGCTGGTCTGGAGGTTCTTGCGCTGCTCCGGGGTCATGACGCCGAAGTCGATCTCAACCGCGGTCACGCCCGGGACCGCCCCGACCGCGCGCGTGATGTCGCTGCGCAGCTTGTCCTTCAGCGGGCAGCCGGCCACGGTCAGGAGGATGCCGATCGTCGCGACCCCGTCGGGACGGAGCGTGACGTCACGCACCATGCCCAGCTCGGTGATCGGGCGGCGAATCTCAGGGTCGTCGACGGTCGCGAGCGCAGCGCTGATCGCGTCCTCGACGGTGGTGGCCGGGGCAGACATGGCTGCCATGTTACGTCGGGAAGCGCGCTCAACAGGCGTGTCGAGGACAGTGTCACACGACCCGAAATGAGAAATTTGTCGCGCGCCGCGTGCCGGCTAATGCGACCTCGACCGCCGCCGGGGAGCAGGCGGCTCGTCGGAGTCGACGGAGTCGTCGTCGAGCGGCTCGTCCAGCGTAGGAGGCGTCGCGGCGGCGGCCTTCCGCGCCTTCTTCCGCTCCAGCTTCGCCCGCCGCACGGCCGCCTCGTCGAGCTCCTCGCTCATCCGGGCCAGCTCCGAGCGCAGGAAGTCGCGGGTCGCCACCTCGCCGACGGCGATGCGCAGCGCGGCGATCTCCCGGGCCAGGTACTCGGTGTCCGCCTTCTGGGCCGCCGCCCGGCGCCGGTCCTCCTCGGAGGCCAGCCGGTCGCGGTCCGCCTGCCGGTTCTGCGCCAGCAGGATGAGCGGCGCCGCGTAGGAGGCCTGGAGGGACAGGATCAGCGTGAGGAACGTGAACGTGTACGGGTCGAAGCGCCAGCTCTGCGGCGTCAGCGTGTTCCAGGCGATCCAGGCCAGGATCACCACCGTCATGTAGACGAGGAACTTCGCGGTCCCCATGAACCGGGCGATGCCTTCCGACCACTGCCCGAACGCCTCCGGGTCGAAGCGGGGCAGCGTGATCCGGGCGTCACGCGGCTGGTCGAGGCGGCGGCGGTCAGCCACGGGCACCGCCGGGCAGTGGCAGGGGCTCGGCGTGGTCGCGGTCGCGCCAGTCCTCGGGCAGCAGGTGGTCGAGCACATCGTCGACCGTGACGGCGCCGACCAGCTTGTCGTTGTCGTCGACCACAGGCATCACCACCAGGTTGTAGGTCGCCATCCGGCGGGTGATCTCGGCCAGGGTGGTACCGGGTTCGAGCGGGTCGATGTCGTTGTCGACCACGCCGCCGAGCAGCGCCGAGGGCGGCTCGCGCAGCAGCCGCTGGAAGTGGACGACCCCGAGGTACCGGCCGGTGGGTGTGGCCATCGGCGGGCGGGTGACGAAGACGCCGGCGGCGACGGCCGGGGAGAGCTGCGGCTCGCGGATGCGGGCCAGCGCCTCCGCCACGGTGGCGTCCGGCGGCATGACGATCGGCTCCGAGGTCATCACCGAGCCGGCGGTGCCCGGCAGATAGTCGAGCAGGGCGCGGACCGGCGAGGCCTCGTCGGGCTCCATCAGGTCGAGCAGCACCTCCTGCTCCGGCTTCGGCATCTCGGCCAGCAGGTCGGCCGCGTCGTCCGGGTCCATCTCCTCCAGCACGTCGGCCGCCCGCTGCGGCTCCAGCGCGGTGATGATCTCCAGCTGGTCGTGCTCGGGCAGCTCCTCCAGCACGTCGGCGAGCCGCTCGTCGTCCAGCGCGGCGGCGACCTCGACCCGGCGGCTCTCGGACAGGTCCTGCAGGACGTTGGCCAGGTCGGCGGGGCGCATGTTGTCGAGGACCGCGAGCAGATTGGCCGTGCCCTGGGTCTGGGGCTCCCCGGCCAGTCCGGCGACCTCGCCCCACTCCAGCTGGTTGAGGTGGCCGCGGCGGGTGAGCCGGCCGCTGAACTCGCGGACGGCGACGCGGGTGAGCGACCACTCGCCGGTGCGGTCGGACTCCATGGCCACGTCGACGACGGTGCCGGTGCGCCCGCTGGTCGGGATCGTGACGTGCCGGTCGAGGAGGTCCTCCAGCACGAGCAGCTCACCGGCGCGCTTCTCGAACCGGCGCAGGTTGAGCGTGCCGGTGTTGAGCACCACGGCGTCGGGTTCGATCGCGGTGATCCGCCCGATGGGCAGGAAGATGCGCCGCCGCATCACCATCTCGGCGACCAGCCCGACCACTCGGGGCGGCTGGTTGCCGGTGCGGGGACGCGCGACCGCATCGCGCACCCGGCCCACCTGGTCACCGTTCGGATCGAACACGCTCAGGCCGGCGAGGCGCGCCACATAGACTCGCGGCGCAGTGCTCACAAGAGACCAGCCTACTTATTAGGCTTCGACTCATGAGCATGGTGCGGTACTCCGTCGTCGACGTCTTCACCGACCGGCCGTTCACCGGCAACCCGCTGGCGATCGTCCACGACGCGCAGGACCTGGCAACCGAGCAGATGCATGCGATCGCGCGCGAGTTCAACCTGTCCGAGACGATCTTCGTGCTGCCGCCGACCATGCCCGAGGCGACGTACCGGGTGCGGATCTTCACGCCGGGCACCGAGCTGCCGTTCGCCGGCCACCCGAGCGTGGGCTGCGCGGTCACGCTGCACCGCGCCGGTGTGGTCAAGGACACCGACGTCGTGCAGGAGTGCGGCGCCGGGCTGATCCCGATCCGGATCGACCCGGAGCACCACAGTGCGACGGTCACCGGCGGCGAGCCGACCGTCGGCGCGGCCCTCGACCCGGCACCGCTGCTCGCGGCGATCGGCCTGACCGGGGAGGACTACGTCGGCCCGGCACCGCGCACGGCCGGCTGCGGGCTCGATTTCGCGTACCTGTCGGTGACGGACGCGGCCGTCACCCGGCTCAAGCTGCAAGGTCACGTCGACAACGTCAGCGTGTTCCACTGGGACGCCGAGCGGCACGAGGCGCACGCCCGGGTGCTCGTCCCCGGGGTCGGCGTGGCCGAGGACCCGGCGACCGGGTCGGCGGCGCTCGGCCTCGGCGTCTGGCTGGTGGCCGCCGGTCTGCTCCCCGGTGACGGCCTCAGCCGGTACCGGATCACCCAGGGCGTGGAGATCCACCGGCCGTCGTCGTTGCAGTGCTCGGTCACCGCGTCCGGCGGGGCGGCGGTCTCCGCGACCGTGGGCGGTCACGTGGTGCCGATCGCCTCCGGCGAGATGGCCGTGCCGCCGTTCGTGGGCTGACCGGGCCGACGGGGCCGACCGTGCGCCCCGAGCACGACGATCGCCACCCCGGCCAGCAGCACGGCGATCCCGGGCAGCGTGCGGGCCTCAGGAAGCTGGTCGAGCAGCAGCCAGGCGATCACCAGCGCCCCGGGCACCTCCAGCAGGAGCAGCACCGCGACCATGGTCGCCGAGATGCGCCGGAGCGCGTAGTTGATCAGCGTGTGGCCGAGCAGCTGCGGGCCGATCGTCATCGCCGCGATCGCGAGCCAGGTCCGCCCGTCGAAGCCGACCAGGTCGGCCCCCGTGACCAGGCAGGCCAGCAGCAGCACCACGGCGCAGACCGAGTAGCAGACGCTGGTGTACGTCGTGGTCGCGACCGTCGCCCGGGCCCGCTCACCGAGCAGCGTGTATCCGGCCGCGGCGATACCGCCGACCAGCGCCAGCGCGTCGCCGAGCAGCGCCCGGGGCGACGCGTCGGGGTCGGCGCCGGTGGCGAGCGCGACGCCGGCCACCGCCACCGCGATGCCGGCCCAGGTCGAGGCGGGCACCCGGACGCCCCGAACCGCCGAGATGAGTGCCGCCCAGACCGGCGTGGTCGAGACCAGCGCCACCGACATGGCGACGCTGGTGAGCTGGGCGCTCGGCACCCAGGTGCCGAAGTGCACCGCCAGGCACAGCCCGGACAGGACGCTCACGCCGCCCGCCTTGCGTACCTCGTGCGGCCTCCGGGCCAGCGCAACCGGTGCGAGCACGCCGACCGCCGCGGCGTTGCGCCAGAAGGCGATCGCGAGCGCCGGGGCCG
This sequence comes from Dactylosporangium sp. NPDC005572, assembly GCF_040605515.1. NCBI lineage: Bacteria > Bacillati > Actinomycetota > Actinomycetes > Micromonosporales > Micromonosporaceae > Dactylosporangium > Dactylosporangium sp. NPDC005572. Next base: position 107,213 of record NZ_JBEXCY010000010.1, read on the forward strand.
TCGCGAACGCGATGAGCGGCGCCGACGACGAGATGGCCACGATCGCGACGGCGAGGGCCGCGACGGCAAAACGCATGCCGGAGATCTTTTCACCCGCCGGGAACTCCCGGAGAAGTGTCGTTGATCCGACACATGTTGCCGCCCGCGGATACCGAGCCCGGCCGGCGCGGCGGTCGAGTCGGCGCACCTATGCTGATGGCGTGACGGCGGCATTGTCGCTGACGGATGGCCGGCTCCTCGCCTGCCTGGCGGCGGACGCGGTCCGCGCGCGTCTCAGCGGGGCCCGCCTGGTCGCCCGGCTGCCGCTCGACGGCGCCCTGCACGCCACCGGCGCCTCGTTCGTCACGCTGGAGCGCTCGGGAGTCCTGCGCGGCTGCGTCGGCAGCCTGGAGCCGGTCCGTCCACTGCACCGCGACGTCGTGCGCAACGCGGTCCGGGCGATGACCGACCCCCGGCTGCCGCCGGTCACCCACGACGACTGGCCGCTGCTCGACGTCAAGGTCTCCGTTCTCGGCCCGCCCGCGCCGATCCCAGCCGGCGACGGTGCGCAGGTGCTGGCCGCGCTGGTCCCCGGCACTCACGGGCTGATCCTGGACGACGGCCGGCGGCGCGCCACGTTCCTGCCGTCGGTCTGGACGAAGCTGCCCGAGCCGCAGCGGTTCCTGACCGCGCTGCTGCGCAAGGGCGGCTGGCCCGACGGGGAGTGGCCGCCCGGGGTGTCGGCCTGGCGGTACGGGTCGAGCGAGTTCCATGATCACTCGCCCCGGGCGCCGTTGTGATTGGATTGCCGTATGGAGCCGTTGATCGAGGAGGCCGCCAAGAAGGCCGCGGTCGCCTGGCTGTCGGTGCCCGGTGCCGGCCCCGCCTACCTGGTGTGGTGCGCCTGGCTCGGCGGCTCGCTGCTGGTCGTGAGCGGCCCCGGTGAGCAGCCCGCACCGGGCCTCGCCGAGGCGTCCACCGTCGACGTCACACTCCGCGGCGACCACGGCGGCCGCATCGTCACCTGGGCGGCGACCGTGACCCGGATCGACCCGTCCGCCGACGAGTGGGCCGAGCTGGTGCCCCAGCTGGCCGGCAAGCGCCTCAACGGCGTCGCCGAACTGGCCACCGTGTGGGCCGAGCGCTGCGTGGTCAGCCGCCTGACCCCGGCCGGCGACACCCGGCCGCTGCCCGACGACGCGCAGGCCGCCCCGCCCCGGCCGTCCCCGGCGACGCGGCTGCCGAAGCGGCCGTTCCGCCTGCACAAGGTGCGCGGGGCTAAGCGAGACCGACAGCGCTGAGGCTGGCCTCCCACAGCCGGGCCGCGAGCCGCGGGTCGCGGGTGGCCGCGGTCGGCTGCGCGAGCCTGCGCCTGGCGTAATACCCGCCCGGGGTGAGCTGCACGGACGGGGTCGCGGCCAGCCAGACCAGCGTGTCGGCGCCCTGCTGCGGCGTCCTGGCGAACGGCGTGATCTGGCTCGCCCAGCTGACCCCGATGCCGGCGCCGAAGCGGGTGCGGACCCAGCCCGGGTGGTACGCCGCCGACATGATGTCGGGCCAGCGCCGCGCCGCCTCGGCCGCGAACAGGATGTTGGCCTGCTTCGCCGAGCCGTAGCGCCTCCACAGCCCCGAGCGGCGCTCGCCGCGCAGGTCGTCGGGGTCGACCGCGCCCATCGCGTGCGCGCCCGACGCCGTGTTGATGATGCGGCCGTTGCGCAGCTGCTCCCGCAGGAGGTTGCTGAGCAGGAACCCGGCCAGGTGGTTGCTCTGGATCGTCTCCTCGAACCCGTCGGGTGTGACGACGTGCCCCCGCACGACGCCGCCGGCGTTGTTCGCCAGGACATCGATCCTCTGGTACCGCTGGCGCAGGTGGTCGACGAGAACATGCACGTCGTCGAGGCGCGCGAAGTCGGCCCGGTAGGCCGGGGGCGGCTTACCACCCGCCGCTTCCTGCACCGCGGCGGCCGCGGCGGTGAGACGATCGGGGTTGCGGCCGACGAGCACCACGTGGGCGCCGCGGCGCGCCATCTCGACACATGCGGCCAGACCGATGCCCGAGCTGGCTCCGGTGACCACGATCGTACGGCCGGTGAGATCTCCCACAGGGGCATTCTGCGCGCTCACGCGACGAGGTTACCGTGGCGTACCCCGCCCCTTAACCGTTGCTAAGGAGCTTCGCCATGGCCGCTCTCGGTCGCCCCCGCCGCTCGTGCCTCGCCGTTCCGGGATCGAGCGTGAAGATGCTCGACAAGGCCCGGGGGCTGCCCGCCGACCAGGTCTTCCTCGACCTGGAGGACGCGGTCGCGCCGCTCGCCAAGCCCGAGGCGCGCAAGAACATCGTGGCGGCGCTCAACGACGGCGACTGGGGCGGCAGGACCCGCGTGGTCCGGGTCAACGACCTCACCACCCCGTGGACGTACCGCGACGTCATCGAGGTTGTCGAGGGCGCCGGCGAGCACCTCGACTGCATCATGCTGCCGAAGGTGCAGTCGGCCGCCCAGGTCCAGTGGCTCGACCTGACGCTGACCCAGATCGAGAAGACGATCGGCCTGCCGGCCGGGAAGATCGGCATCGAGGCGCAGATCGAGAACGCCGCCGGCCTGGTCAACGTGGACGCGATCGCCGCGGCCTCGCCCCGCGTCGAGACGATCATCTTCGGTCCGGCCGACTTCATGGCCTCGATCAACATGAAGTCGCTCGTCGTCGGCGCGCTGATCCCCGACTATCCCGGCGACCCGTACCACTACATCCTCATGCGCATCCTGATGGCCGCCCGCATGCACGACCTCCAGGCGATCGACGGTCCGTTCCTCCAGATCCGCGACGTCGACGCGTTCCGCGAGGTCGCCAAGCGCAGCGCCGCCCTCGGCTTCGACGGCAAGTGGGTGCTGCACCCGGGGCAGATCGACGCCGCGAACGAGGTCTACAGCCCGGCCCAGGCGGACTACGACCACGCCGAGCTCATCCTCGACGCGTACGACTACTACACCTCCGAGGCCGGCGGGAAGCTCGGCGCGGTCATGCTCGGCGACGAGATGATCGACGAGGCGTCCCGCAAGATGGCGCTGGTCATCTCGGCGAAAGGCCGGGCCGCGGGCATGTCGCGTACCACCTCGTTCACCCCGCCGGCCTGAGAAAACGCGCGTCGCATTGCCCGGTGGCGGATCCGGAAGGCAGGATTTGCCCTATGGCACCCGACCTTCGCTCCAGCGGACCCGCCGGCAAGAGCGGCCGGCGCGATGTGAGCCGCCCGTCCTCCGCGCGGCGCGCGCTGCGCGCCGTCCCCTCCAGCGGTCCCGAGCTCGCCGAAGACCCGGCGGGCGACGAGTCGGCGACGACCGTCGAACGCCTCGACGGCCGGGTGGCCCTGGTGACCGGCGCCGGCAGCCCCGACGGCATCGGCTACGCCACCGCCCGTCGCCTGAAGTCGATGGGCGCGGCGGTCGCGATCGTCTCGACCACGCGGCGCATCCACGACCGCGCGAGCGAGCTCGGGGTGATCGGGTTCGTCGCCGACCTCACCGTCGAGGCCGAGGTCGGCGCCCTCGCCGACGCGATCAGCGACCAGCTCGGCGCCGTCGACATCCTGGTCAACAACGCCGGCCTGGCCAGCAAGGCCAGCCCGGAGGTGCTCCGCCCGGTCGCCCAGCTCACCTACGAGGAGTGGCGCGCCGAGATCGACCGCAACCTCACCACGGCGTTCCTGGTCAGCCGGGCCTTCGTCGGCGGCATGGCCGAGCACGGCTGGGGCCGCATCGTGAACCTGGCGGCCACGGCCGGCCCGGTGAACGCGCTGCCGGCCGAGGCCGGCTACGCGGCCGCCAAGGCGGGCGTGGTCGGGCTGACCCGCGCGCTGGCCATGGAGCTGGTCGCCGACGGCATCACGGTGAACGCGGTCGCCCCCGGCATCATCCACACCGGAGCGTCGACCCTGGTCGAGCTCAAGCAGGGCTTCGGCACGCCGATGGGCCGCCCGGGCACGCCCGACGAGGTGGCGGCGACGATCGCCTTCCTGTGCTCGCCGGGCGCCTCGTACATCACCGGCCAGATGCTGGTGATCGACGGCGGCAACAGCGTGCGCGAGGCGCAGTACCGCTAAAAACCGAGGACCACGATCGGGACCCCGCAGAGGCAGGCCAGCAGGGTGTAGCTGACGATGAGGGCGGTCAATGCCAGCCAACGACCGCCCTCGCCCGTCCGCTTGATCTGGGCCCACGCGATGTGACCCATGATGATGCCGAACGGCGGGAGCACCGCGAACGCCAGGGCCGCGATCGCCATGGTGTTGACGCCGGGAATCCGCTGGTCATCGTCCACCGGAGAAGAATTTCACAGCCACATGTGGCCCGCTCACATTGGCCGGCGCGCGGTGCGGACGGGATACTGCCTGCGTACCCGCCGGTAACTTGTGCTGACCAACGGAGGTCGACCAGATGGCCCGCCTAGCCCAGACACCAGGTCTGACCGATGTGCAGCAGTCGATCCTGGAGACCGTGCGGGAGTTCGTCGACAAGGAGATCATCCCCCACGCGCAGCGGCTCGAGCACGACGACGTCTACCCGGCCGACATCGTCGCCGGCATGCGCGAAATGGGACTCTTCGGGCTGACCATCCCCGAGCAGTACGGCGGCCTCGGCGAGTCGCTGCTGACCTACGCCCTCGTCGTGGAGGAGCTGTCCCGCGGCTGGATGTCGATCTCCGGCATCGTCAACACCCACTTCATCGTGGCCTACCTGGTCTCCCAGCACGGCTCAGCCGAGCAGCGCGAGCGCCTCCTGCCGCGGATGGCCGCGGGCGAGGTGCGCGGCGCGTTCTCGATGTCCGAGCCGGGCTGCGGCTCCGACGTCGCCGCGATCCGCACCAAGGCCGTGCCCGACGGCGGCGACTACGTGATCAACGGGCAGAAGATGTGGCTGACGAACGGCGCGTACTCCACCGTCGTGGCCACGCTGGTGAAGACCGACCTCGGCGCCGACTCGGTGTACGGGAACATGACCACGTTCCTGCTGGAGAAGGCGCCCGGCTTCGGCGAGAACGAGCTGCTGCCCGGCCTGACCATCCCCGGCAAGATCGAGAAGATGGGGTACAAGGGCGTCGAGACCACCGAGATGGTCCTCGACGGGGTCCGGGTGCCGGCGACCGCGATCCTGGGCGGCTCCGACCAGGCCGGACGCGGCTTCTACCAGATGATGGACGGCATCGAGGTCGGCCGGGTCAACGTCGCGGCGCGCGCCTGCGGCATCTCGGTCCGCGCGTTCGAGCTGGCCATCGCGTACGCCCAGCAGCGCCAGACGTTCGGCGTGCCGCTGGTCAAGCACCAGGCGATCGCGTTCAAGCTGGCCGAGATGGCGACGAAGATCGAGGCCGCGCACGGCCTGATGGTCAACGCCGCGCGCCTGAAGGACGCCGGCCGGCGCAACGACGTCGAGGCCGGCATGGCGAAGCTGCTGGCCAGCGAGTACTGCGCCGAGGTGGTCCAGGAGTCGTTCCGGATCCACGGCGGCTACGGCTACTCCAAGGAGTACGAGATCGAGCGGCTGATGCGCGAGGCCCCGTTCCTGCTCATCGGCGAGGGCACGAGCGAGATCCAGAAGACGATCATCAGCCGGGGGCTGCTCAAGGAGTACGGGGTCCTTCGGGAGCGCTGATCGCGTGGACGGCCCTGATGACCGCGATGCACGTGTCCTCGACGTAGTCGACCCCGGCGGCCGCGGCCAGCGCCCGGCCCTCGGGGGAGACGATGTCCTGCTGGAGCCAGACGGCCGGCGCGCCGATCGCGATCGCGTCCTTGACGACCTGGGTGGCGTCGGCCGACGGGCGGAACACGTTGACCAGGTCGACCGGCTCGGGGATGTCGGCCAGCGTCGGGTAGGCCTTCACGCCGAAGATCTCGTCCGCGAACGGGTTCACCGGGATGATGCGCCAACCGTGGCGCTGGATCTGCAGGGGTACCGAATGGGCCGTCTTCATCCGGCTCCGTGAGGCCCCGACGACCGCGATCGTAGTGACTTCCCGGAGGATCTGCTCCGCGCTGCGCATGGACGCAACGGTAGCTCGGGTCAGAGCCGGCGCTTGACGGCCGCGCTGACCACCGCCGCCGCCGTGCCGATGAACACCAGATTGAACACGATCTGGCAGCTCACCAGCACGCGTGCGGGCTGCCCGGCGGCGTGCACGTCGCCGTAGCCGACGGTCGCCAGCGTGGAGAGCGTGAAGTACAGCGCATCGGTGCGGGTGCGCAGTTCGATGAACTGATCGGCGACGAGGAAGTACGCGAGCGAGAAGCCGAACACGGCGAGCACCATCAGCAGCACGAGGCTCTGGACCCGCACGTCGTCGCGCGACCCGGCCCGGACCTGCCGGCGCAGCTGCCGGGCGAACAGCACGCAGAGCACGGCGATCCCGGCGAGCGCGACCGCGCCGCGGACCCACTCGTCGGCGGCGCGGATCGTGCCGAGCGGCACCAGGTAATACACGAGGGTGGCCACGGCCAGCGCGATCAGGGCCCGCCCCATGGCTCCAGCGTGCCCGCCCGGGGTGTGACTCCCGGGGTGGGCTACTGGATGGCGCGCGTCGCCAGCGTGCCGCGGAGGCGGTCGAGCTCCTCGGGCGTGCCGATGGCCGCCCGGTGCTCTGGATGGGTGACGTAGTCGTAGATCGACAGTGAGAGGAACCACAGCGACACGTCGAGCGGCACCGCCTGCCCCGGCTGGAGCTGGCGGATGCGCCGCCCCCGCACCAGCTCGGGCCGCGCGAGCCTCCACAGCGGACGGTCCGGCCCCGGCTCCAGCGCCGGCCAGGGCACGAACGTCCGCCCGCCGTCGATCCCGATCCCGTCGGCCGTCAGCAGCAGCGGCCTGCTGCGCAGCATCCGCTGCACCAGCAGGAGCATGGCGGTCGCGTTGAGCGCCAGGATGGCCCACGCGATGAGCGGCACGATCCGCCCCGGCACCCGCAGCCCGGTGACGGCCATCAGCACCAGCGCGGCGCTGAGCAGCCCGTTGAACAGGCACTGCCGCCGGAAGTTCGGCGGCACCGCGAACGCCACCCGCCCGTCGTGCGGGACCAGCCGGAACGTCGACGGCCCCCGGTTGGTCCGGGTGAGCTCCACCAGCCCGATGACGATCCCGAGCGTCGTCAGCGGCTGCAGCACGATCATGAGCGGCAGGAACGCCTCTGGCTCGTCGGCCAGAACGACCACCCCGACGGCCGCCCCAACGGCCATTGGTGGCAAAACGAGCACCAGATAGTCGCCGGCGCGTGCCCCCATGCGGCAGACCCTAGCCAACCAAGCTGACCGTTAGCTGACCGTCAGGCAGCGGAATCCCGGCCTCCGGCTTCCGACTCCTCACAGCAGGGTCAGCTGCTCAACGTCGGGTCCAGCGGTCGCCCGCCCGGACCGCTGCGGGGCGGCCGTCTCGGGCACGCCGAAGCCCTCCGGGGAGTCCGCGGACGGCATGCGGGTGGTGCCCGTGTGGCCGGTGTGTAACCCGTGCCGGCGGGACGCCATGCGGACCTGGGCGGACACCTCCCGCTGATACGCGCGGCCGGCGTAGAACCCGTCCCCGTACAGCTCCCGATACTGCGGCACCAGGTGCGGATGCTCGCGGGCGAGCCACCCCTGATACCACTCGCGGGCGCCGGGGCGCAGGTGCAGCGTGATCGGCACGACGGAGGCGGCGCCCGCCGCCGCCAGCTCGGCGACGGTGGCGTCGATCGACTCGGCGGTGTCGGTCAGGCCGGGCAGGATGGGCGCCATCAGCACGCCGACCCGGAAGCCCTCGTCGGCGAACCGCCGGACGACGTCGAGGCGGCGCCGCGGGCTCGGCGTGCCGGGCTCGACCGAGCGCCAGAGGGCCTCGTCGAGGAACCCGATCGACATCGACACGCTCACGCTGGTCACCTCGGCGGCCTGCTTGAGCAGGTCGAGGTCGCGGGCGATCAGGGTGCCCTTGGTGAGGATCGAGAACGGGTTGGCGTGGTCGCGCAGCGCGGCCAGGATGTCGCGCATCAGCCGATAGCGACCCTCGGCCCGCTGGTAGCAGTCGACGTTGGTGCCCATGGCCAGGTGGGCGCCGGGCCAGCTCTTCGCCGACAGCTCGCGGCGCAGCACCTCACCCGCGTTGACCTTCACCACGATCTGCGAGTCGAAGTCGTGGCCGGCGTCGAGGTCGAGATAGGTGTGGGTCCGGCGGGCGAAGCAGTTGTGGCTCACCACGCCGTTGGCGATGAAGTCGCCGGTGCCGGTGGTGATGTCGAACATCGGCACCTCGACGCCCAGCGCCTCGATGGCGGTGACCCGCAGCGACTCGTCGCCGCGCACAAGGTCGCCGACCGCCGTGCCGGTCGCCGTGACCGGCGCGAACAGCAGCCCGAACCGCACCCGCTCCCGCGTGCCGCCGAGCACCCGCACGCCGCCCATGCCCACGTCGTCGGTCACGCACGCGAAGCCCAGCACCGCGAGGCACTCCACCAGCCAGTCGACGACCACCTTGTCGACCGAGTGGAAGCGGGGCAGGCCGTCGGCCATTGCGCCGGCCGCGTCGAACAGCCCGGCCACGAACCCCTGGCGCCACCCCCGCGTCGGCGCCTCGGGCCACTCGAGCACGGCGCTGGCGTCGCGCACGCTGGCCCCGGCGAACTCCCGGTCGCCGCCGGCCATCGCGTGCAGCCCCCCGCAGGCCGCCGCATAGGCCCGGGCGCGGCGCAGCGCTTCGGCGGCGACCGGCCCGACGTGGCCGTCGCCGTTGACGAAGCCGCACAGATACCCCCGCCGATACTCCTCGCCCTCCACCGGCCGCTCCGGCAGCGCCCCGAACCCGGTGAGCCGGTTGGCGGTCGTCAGGTGGGGGCGGCGGCTGCGCCCGTGCCGCGCGCCGGTGACGTGCTTCCAGCCGCGGTCGGACAGGAACCGGTGGTCGCCCGAGGCGATCAGCGTGGTGCCGTCGGCGAGCGTCACCCGGTGCGCCGGCTTCACGGTCGACCAGTGGGCGAGGACCTTGGTCGTCACGTACCGCCGGAGGCGCCCGTCGCGCACCGTGCCCACGATCTCGTCGCCGACGGAGAGGTCGGCCAGCGGGCGGGTCGTCCCGTCGGCCATGAGGATGGCGGTGTCGCCGGTCAGGCAGTAGACACACGCGTGTGAGCAGCCCCGATAGGGGTTGATCGTCCATTCGAACGGCACCCGGGAGGTGCCCGACACTCGGTTGACCAGGGACTTTGCGCGCACCTCGTAGAACGTGACGCCCCGGAACTCGGGCGTGTCGAAGGTGCGGGCGACGGCCCCGGGCAGCGCGAGCGGAAGCACTCGCGACTGCCCGGTGTCACCGGTGCCGGGACCGCCAGTCGCCTTCAGGTTGTCCCATCGCACGGGTTCATTCGAACACGCGTACGAACAGGATGCAAGCACCCCGCGCGTGTGGTGGCGCAGGGTGCGCTGGTGATTACGCTTCGGCGTCCGCGGCGGCGGCCTCGGCGACCTTGGCCCGGACCTCGTCCATGTCCAGGTCGCGGGCCTGCTGGATGAGCGACTCGAGCGCCTGCTCCGGCAGTGCGCCGGGCTCGGAGTACAGCGCCACGCCGTCCCGGACGATCAGGAGCGTCGGGATGGAGCGGATGTTGAACTCCATCGCCAGCTGCTGCTCAGCCTCCGTGTCCACCTTGCCGAACGTGATGTCGGGGTTCTTCTCCGACACCCGCTCGTACACGGGCGCGAACCGCTTACACGGCCCACACCAGTCCGCCCAGAAGTCGACGAGGGTGATGCCCTCGCTGCCGACCTTCTCGGCGAAGTTCTCCACGGTCAGGTCTACGGTCGCCATGCTAGAAGCTCCGATCCTTCTCGGACGTCGCGTCGGGTACGCACCGTTGTAACCGCATACCCCTTACCGGCATTCCCAACCGGTGGCCGGGCTCACCCCGGCGCAGCGGTCTGGATGATCCATGATGAAACCATGGACCGGCCGACCTTCCTCTTCGACGGGGACTGCGCCTTCTGTTCATCATGCGCCCGCTTCATCGAGAACCGCATCAGGCCACGTGCTGACGTCGTCGCCTGGCAGTTCGCGGACCTCGACGCCTTGGGCGTGACGGAGGCCGAAGTGAGCTCGGCGGTCTACTACGTGGCTCCCGGCCACCCGCTGACGGCGGGCCCGGCCGCGATCGCCGACCTGCTGCGCCGGTCCGCGCTCCCGTGGCGCCTGGCCGGCGCGGTGCTGGGCTTCCGCCCGATCACGGCGCTGGCCTGGCCGGTGTACCGCTGGGTCGCCCGCAACCGCCACCGCATGCCCGGCGGGACAGCGGCCTGCGCCCTCCCGGCGAACCACCCGGCCCGTTCGGCCTGACGCCGAGGTCGCCGACCGATGGCAGGGCCCTGACTGCCCGTTTTGGCCGGTGTGGCGAGCCCGTCGATCGCCTGGCCCATGATCAAGGGAAGGATTTGGCTGTCATGGCAGCCAGAAGTTTCCCTTGATCATGGGCGGGTCCGGATCAGTGGGCGCCGCCGACCACCGCTCTGCCCTCGCGGGCGGCCCGGCGGTAGAACGCCCGCACGTCGTCGAAGTCCTGGTCGAACTCGAAGTCCTCGGCGGCCTCCAGCGCCAGTTCGATCGAGTTCGGCAGGTTCGCCGCGATCTGCGCCACCGCCGCCGGATCGTGCACGAACGCGCCCCAATAGCGCAGGCCGCAGTCGATCTGCGCCGTCCCCGTGCCCCTGGTGGCCCGGGCGATCCACGGGTGCGGGGACGACGGGTCGGCCAGGTCGACCAGGTCGTCGAAGTTGTCGATGCCCAGCACGTCCTCGTCCGGATTGATCCCCTTCGACGCCGGCGAGTCGAAGAACAGCGACTCCAGGAATGACGGCGTCGCCGGCAGCAGTGCCGGGTCCAGCTTGATCAGCGTCAGCCACACCGACATCGCGGATCACGCCACCTCTCTGGAAGGGGCGACCAGGCGGCGCACCCACACCACCGGGGTCACCTTCTCCAGCGGCAGGAAGCTCGCCATCGCCACCTGGTGCGGGATGAACGAGATGGTGATCAGGCTGAACGTGAACAGGTGGAACAGGTAGAAGCCGAAGATCAACGCGTATCGCACCCGCGGCTTGACGAAGAACACCACCGGGCTCAGCAGCTCGAAGCCCATGATCCCGAACTGGCCGGCGACGGTGAACCCCGGAATGTTCAGCAACCAGTGCGCGAGGTCCGTGCCGCGGCGGATGAAGGCGCGCGTCAGCGTCGCCCCCGTGAACCAGGCCAGGCCGCCGTCGCGCAGCTTGGCCACCGCGGCCAGGAAGTACGTGCAGACGACCCCGACCTGGGTCAGGCGCAGCGCGAAGCCGCCCGCCTCCGTCAACGCGGTCTCGCCGTGGCGGGCGCGGCCGGCCGTCGGCAGCACGGCCAGGGCGACCAGCAGGCCGAACCGGTCATGGTCGATCTTGCCGTAGCTCATCGCGATGATCATCCACTCGAGGTACAGGATGAACACCGACCAGCCGAGGAGGCGGTGCGCACGGCCCGTCGCGGCCAGCAGCGACAGCGGGATCAGGGCGAAGAACGTCGCGTCGACGATCACCCGGTTGGGTGCGGGGAGGTGCAGCAGGTCGCCGATCACGAGCGGCTGGTAGAGGTTCTGCGGCAGGTCGGCGTGGGAGCGGATCCAGCCGCTGAAGAACGTGACGTCCAGCGCGACGAACGCGTAGACCAGCGTGCGGAAGGCCGCGATCCGCCCCTTCGGTACCGGAGCGAAGAGCCATTTCGTCAGGGCCGCCATCGAGCCAGCACCACCTCGGTGATCTCGCCGGTCGGCTGGGCGTTGTGCAGGTGGTGCCGCTCCTCGATGATGTCGACCTCCACGAGGGGTGGCTGACCGGGGTTGCGGGCCGCATACGCGTCCTGGATCGAGCGCAGCAGCGACGGGTCCTGCTTGAACCGCTCGACCTGGGACTCGATCTCGGCCCGGCGCACCCCGGCGTTGCGCTCGTTGAGCTGGATGCGGCGGCCGGTGGCGTCGACGCCGTCGGTGCGCAGCACCGCGACCGGCTCGTTGGGCGGGTCGGCGTTGGAGAACTGGCGCATCGGCGAGAACGGGAACCACCAGTCGTTGCCGACGGTGGACCCGAGCAGCGTCAGGACGCCGAACACCAGCGCGGCGACCAACCGGCCCGCGCGCCCCCGCGAAGTCAGGCGTTCCATCGGCGCCAGACTTTACCGTCCGGTACCAACCGGGTATGTCCCAGCTTCGGGGAGCTATCACGCTGTGTAGTGAGAGTGACGCCACAATCCGTAGTGACAGCGCTCAATAAAGGTCTCATTTTGGTAACTGTGACTTGCGTCTCTATACGGAGCGTTGCGATTTACCCATCGATAGGACCAAGATACTCATCACAGAGCGTGGGCGGCGGGCGCCAGGGAGGGCCCCGCCGCTCACTGCGTTTCCGCACAGTTGGTCACTTTCGCTACCCGGCCTCCCGGGGCGCCCTGCATGCTTCGGCCGAGAGCCACCGACATCGGAGGAGCGAAAGATGCAGTTCGGCCGATACTACGAGGAATTCGACGTCGGCGCGGTCTACCGGCACTGGCCCGGCAAGACGGTCACGGAGGCGGACGACCATCTGTTCTGCCTGCTGACGATGAACCATCACCCGCTGCACATCGACGCCCACTACGCGGAGACGTCGACGCAGTTCAAGCGCAACGTGGTGGTCGGCAACTACGTGTACTCGATCCTGCTGGGCATGTCGGTGCCCGACGTGTCCGGCCGGGCCATCGCCAACCTGGAGGTCGAGTCGCTGCGGCACACCGCGCCGACCTTTCACGGCGACACCGTCTACGGCGAGACCGTCGTGCTGGACAAGCGCGAGTCGGCGTCGAAAGATGACCGCGGCGTCGTAACCGTGGAGACCAAGGGCTACAAGCAGGACGGCACCCTTGTCTGCGTCTTCCGGCGCCGGGTGATGGTGCCCAAGAAGTCGCACGCGGGCCCGGAGATGCCGAGCTTTCCGGAGCCCAGACCGTAGTTCGTCAGGGAGGACGGCTGTGGGTTTGCTCCGCAGGCTGCTGGGTCGGGAACAGGCATGGGTCGAGCGCTGGGCGGTGTACCCCGGCGAGGTCGGCGGCCATCTCGCGATGTACAACATCGACCTCGGCGCGGTGGAGGCCGCCCCGGTCGCCCGGCTGCCGCGCCGGCTGGACGTCGAGTTCCGGTACAAGGGCGAGGGCGCGACCGGCATGCCCGACGCCGCCGAGCTCGGCGCGATCCACGCTCTGGACGAGGCGGTACGGCAGGCGCTGCGCACGGTCAAGGGAGCGCTTGTCGGCCGGGTCCTGTCCGGCAACACCGGCCGCATCACCGGCTACCTGCCCGACGGCGCGAGCCCGCCACCCCTCGCCGACGTGCCCGGCCTGACCCCGGAGACCACGCTGACGCCGGATCCGGGCTGGACCCGGGTCCGGGAGCAGCTGACCCCCGACGCCTGGCAGCGCAACATCATGGACGACAACCAGGTGGTGCAGGAGCTCGAGGCGCACGGCGACCGGCTCAGCACCCCGCGGGCCGTGGAGTTCCTCGCCTACTTCCCCGACCCCGACCGCGCCGAGGTCGCCGCCCAGGATCTGCGCACCGACGGCTTCGCAGTCACCGTCGAGCGCGGCGACGAGGGCGATTTCGTGCTCCAGGCGATCCGCAGCGACGCCGTCGAGCCGCCCGCCCTGCACGAGGTCACCTGGAAGGTCCGGGGCGTCGTCGAGCGCCACGACGGGCTCTACGACGGCTGGGGCTGCATGGTGCAGACCGGCTGATCTCAAGTACCTCGGGCGACCGTTCCAGACGGCGTGCGCGGTCAGGGGTCAACCGGTCAATTTGCCCGCAATCCGCGGAATTCTCGGCATACGCTCGTTGTGGGAGGTTGTCATGCCGAGCCAGTCCGCATCCAGCCACTTGACCCGCGTCGACCTGCCCCTGCGGCGGGCGGAGTGGGACCTGCTCGTCCGGCTTCCCCGTTGCGTGCTCGTCGCCGCCTGTGCGGGGGACGAGCAGGTGGACGCCGTCGCCGGCGTCGAGGCCATCGCCGCCGGTCAGCGGTCGCGCGCCCTGCTGGTGCGCGGGGTGGTCGCCGCCATCTTCGCCGAGCAGCTCACCGACGCCGACATCGACGCACGGTCGGCGGACGCTTCCACGGTACTGGCGGACTGCGGCCACGCCGTGCGGCTGCTGGACGAGCGACTGGGCGCCGACGTCGCCCACGCCTACGGCGAGTGGCTCATGGACATCGCTGCGAGCGTCGGCCGCGCCGCCTGGCAGCCGGGCGTGCTCCGGCTGGGCGGCATCGACGTGCAGCTGGCCGAGCGGCGGTTCGTCAACGCGATCGGCCAAGAGCTGGCCCGTGCCCTGCGCCGCTGAAACCCCCGGCGCACCGGCGCGGTCCTGGGACGCCGGTCGGGTGAGCTGAACAGCCTTCTCATCCGGCCGGCCTCCATTTTCCTCGGGCCGCGTTTTCCTGGGCCGTGGCCTTCGACTTCTGGGCGGCTTTTCCTTGGGCCGCGGCCTTCGGCTCTTGGCCGGCTAGTACCGTCTGCGGCGATGGAGCCAGACGTCGAGTTCGCGGTGGGCGTGGGTCCCTGGCCGGGGCCCTGGCCGGACGAGCCGCACTACGACCCCGACCTGCTCGCCGAGGGTGATCGGCGCAACGTCGTCGACCGGTACCGCTACTGGCGCCTCGACGCGATCGTCGCCGACCTCGACACCCGCCGGCACGGCTTCCACGTGGCCATCGAGAACTGGCAGCACGACCTGAACATCGGCACCGTCGTGCGCAACGCCAACGCGTTCCTGGCGGCCGAGGTGCACATCGTCGGGCGGCGGCGATGGAACCGGCGGGGTGCCATGGTCACCGATCGCTACCAGCACGTGCGCCACCACGCCACCGTGGAGGAGTTCCTGGCCTGGACCGAGGCCGAGGACCTGCCGCTCGTCGGGATCGACAACCTCCCGGGCGCGCTGCCGCTGGAGCGGGCCCGCCTGCCGCGGCGCTGCGTGCTGCTGTTCGGCCAGGAGGGGCCCGGGCTGTCCGAGCCGGCCCGGCTGGCGTGCCGGACGGTGTACTCGATCGCGCAGTACGGCTCGACCCGCTCGATCAACGCCGGTGTCGCCAGCGGCATCGCGATGCACGCCTGGATCCGCGAGCACGGAAACCAGTAGCCCAAGGGTGCTCCAACCCGGCTCCGGAGCCCTTACCGTGGGTATATGGGCGTCGCAGTCAGCTGTCCCCGTTGTGGCGGTCCGGTGCGGCCGCCGGACCTGATGCACACCGAGTGGCGGTGCGATGACGACGGCGCTGTCCTGCCGTTGCACGTGGCCCACCACATCGGGCCGGAGATCGTGGAGGCCACCCGCGCCAAGCTCGTCGCCGCGGCCCAGCGCAACGGCGACCGGCGGCCCACGCCGATGTGGTGCCCCTGGCCGCTGCCCACCGGCTGGACGGTGACCGGCGTGGGGGTGGTCGGTGACGAGCGCTCGGGGTACCGTGCGACCGCCCTGGCCTGCAGCGGACCCGGCCCCGTCGAGCACGGGCCGGCCGACTGCGTGATCGTGGCGGAGGAGCCGGGCGTCGGCCTGGGCAACCGCTTCGCCGGCATGCCGGGCACCGATCCCGGCCCGTTCTTCGACGGTGACCTGGCGACCACGACCGCCCACGCGAAGGTGCGGGCGGCGGGCTGGCCGACCCCGCTGTGGATGGCCAAATCACCCGAGGATCGCTGCGCCTACGTCGGTGAGGCGATGGGCATGTGGATCTACGTGGTGACCTGGCCGGCCGCCGCCGGATATCTCCTCGAGGAAGGGCTTGACCTGCACGATCTCACTGACGATGTGCCAACCCATCTCGTCTTCGGCGCGCCGTCGCCCTATCTTCACGGCAAGGCGTAGACACTCGCGACTAGGATCAAGGTCCGAGTCGATGTCGGCGCGGCAAACCTTAACCGTCAGCCGGGCGACTGATACGCTGAGTTCGCTGCAACGGGGGTGCACGACGTTGTAGCGAGAGGGGATTGACGGCGATGGTAAAGAAGGTCCTCACCTGGGGAAGCATTGCCTTCCTCATCTTCTTCGTGGCATATCGGCCGCAGTCCGCGGCGGAGGTTTTCAAGTCCATCGGTGGCGGGATCATGGACATCGCCATCGGCTTCGGTGACTTCTTCTCCAGCCTGGTTGCCTGACCGCCATGACCACCGGGCCCGAGCCTCCCGAGGACGAAGGGCGTTCGCGCCGCTTCGAAGATCGTGACACGGAGCCGATCCCGCGCGCCCGGCCGAGCGAGCCCCCCTCGGCGCCCAGCTATCCCGAAGACTTCGACGACGCGCCCTACGACCCGCTGACCGACGGCGTCTACGCCGACCGGGCCCGCTATGACGGGCCGCCCTCGTTCACCGAGGACGAGTTCGCGGGCCTGCGCGGCGGTGAGGCCCGCCCGGTCCCGGTCGGCAGCCGCGTCGCGCCCCTCGACGAGGAGGCGAGCCGGCACGCCGCCCGCTACCTCTTCCCGACCGAGAAGTTCCGCGGCGAGTGGAAGCGGCACTGGATCCAGCTGGCCAAGGAGGGCCTGGTCGCGATCGGTGCCACCATCGCGATGGGCTACGTCGCCGGCTGGCTGACCAAACACAACCAGACCCAGCTGCGCACCGCGGTCCTCATCATCTGGGCCCTCGTCATCCTGTGGTGCGCATGGCGCGTCGCCGACTGGTGGTATGACCGCTTCATCCTCACCAACAAGCGGGTCATGGTCGTTTCGGGGATTTTCACGCGCAATGTGGCCATGATGCCGTTGCTGCGGGTCACCGACATGAAATACGTGCAGTCATTGACCGGCCGCATGTTCGGATACGGGCATTTCGAGCTGGAGTCCGCGGGTCAGGACCAGGCGCTGCGAAACATTCGCAACCTGCCCAATCCGAATGAGCTCTATCTGCGGATCGTCGAGGAGATGTAC
Organism: Dactylosporangium sp. NPDC005572; assembly: GCF_040605515.1. Lineage (NCBI taxonomy): Bacteria > Bacillati > Actinomycetota > Actinomycetes > Micromonosporales > Micromonosporaceae > Dactylosporangium > Dactylosporangium sp. NPDC005572. The sequence goes on from NZ_JBEXCY010000010.1 coordinate 124,173, forward strand.
GAGCCGGAGGCCGTCGAGGCGCGGCTCGGGCGCGCGGCGACCAGCGAGGATGACGGCACCTGACAGATCGCCCGGAAAAATCTTCCGGTCGGCTGCAACCGTGACCCACCCCCACCGCGTCTTCGAACGTGGGCGGTCGGGGGAGGGGAGCGGCGGTGCCGGACGAGGCGGTATTCCGTGAGGAAGAGTTCCGTGAGTTCGTTGCACAGCGATCCGGTGCGTTGTTGCGCACCGCGTATCTGCTGGCGGGAGACTGGGCAACCGCTGAGGATCTGTTACAGATCGCGCTGACCAAGACCTTCCTCGCCTGGAAACGGCTCGGCCACATCGATGCGGTCGAGCCCTACGCCAGGCGCGTGCTCGTGAACACCTCCACCAGCTGGTGGAGGCGGCGCTGGCACGGTGAACGCCCGACCGAAGTACTCCCGGAGAGCCCGGCCGCCGACAAGCTCGAGGAGACCCTCGAGCGCGACGCTCTGTGGCGCCACGTGCGCGCGCTGCCCAACCGGCAGCGGGCCGTGCTGGTGCTGCGGTTCTACGAGGACCAGTCCGAGGCGGAGACCGCCCGGCTCCTCGGCGTCTCGGTCGGCACCGTGAAGAGCCAGGCCTCCCGGGCACTCGCCACCCTCCGCCAGCGTCTGAGCGCCGAGGGTGTCGAGCCGGCCGCTCGTGTGCAGCCGGCCAGGCCGCCAACCGTGACGATTCCGCGGCCTGCCGCTGTAGTTGACGAGCCCGTGGAAGTGGGACTGGGGACGTGACCATGCTGGAAGACGCACTCCGCGATACGTTCGCGGCCAAGGTTGGCTCGACGCCACCCGGGTCGCTGGACGAGATCGCCGATGCCGCCATTCGTGGCGCCGGACGGATCCGCCGACGGCAGCGGGCGGTGACCGGCGGGCTCGCCGGGATCGTGGTGCTGGCGCTGGCCGCCCTCGCCGTGTTCCAGATCGTCAGCCCGCAGCACCCGGGCGGCGCCGGCCCGGCCGACGACCTGGCCCTGCCGCCGCGCACCGACGTGCCGTCGCAGGCCCCCACGAGCACCGCCGTGCCGCCGCAGGCGGCCCGCGAGGTCGACGGCTACACCGGGACCGCGCAGCCCACCAAGACCGTGCGCATCCAGTTCCCCGAGAGAGGCTCGGTCGCCGCCGCCTACCAGGCGAAGGACGGCTATCTGGTGATCAACAACCAGCCCGACGGCGACAAGCAGCTCGTCCTGCAGAACGACAAGAACAAGCAGCAGGTGCTCGTCGAGGAGGCGCACGACATCGCCGTCGACAACGAGGGCGATCAGGTCGCGTGGGCCGACGAGGGGACGATGACCGTCGCCACGCGCAGTGACGACACGCAGCAGCTGACCAAGAGCAACACCACCGACGTGCCGGCGACCGCGGTCCCGGTCGTGTTCGTCGGGCACGACCTCGTCCTGGGCAAGGAGGACGGCAGCGCGTTCGACGTGTGGTACACGAGCCGGAAATATGAAGAGAAGTGGGACCAGAGCGTCCTGCGGGTCTTCGGCGCCCACCCGGACGGCAAGAGCATCTATGCCGAGGTGCGGGCCCAGACCAACGAGCAGGCCATGTGCCTGGCGCTGTTGTCGCTCGCGCAGCCGTTCAAGGTGAAGAACCGCACCTGCGGCCTGCCGAGGGCGGCGAAGGCCGGCAGCCGGATCTCGCCCGACGGGCACTGGCTCGCCTACCCCGTCGAGGGTCAGAAGCAGGTCGCGATGCTCGACCTGACCTCGGTCTTCACCCCCGGCAGCAAGCCGCCCGTGCTCTGGGACCTCACGGTCACCACCAAGACGGTGTGGCTCAACGCCACGACGTTCCTGGTGGACAACGGGACGCGGTTCCAGGCGCTGTACCCCGACGGCAAGTCCGAGAACCTCGACCAGACGAGCGACGGCGTGGTGCTCATCGAGCCGCTGACGACGACCGGCGCCACGCCCAGCGCCACCGGCTGACTACCCTGGATCGGGTGCGGATCGATCTCCACGCCCATTCGACGGCGAGCGACGGGACGTCGACCCCGGCCGAGCTGGTCGCCGAGGCGGCCGCGGCCGGGCTCGACGTCGTCGCGCTCACCGACCACGACACGACGGCCGGGTGGCCCGCGGCGATCGCCGCCCGCCCGGCCGGGCTCACCCTCGTGCCGGGGGCCGAGCTGTCGTGCCGGTGGCACGGTGGGCCGTGGCCGATCTCGCTGCACCTGCTCGCCTACCTGTTCGACCCCGCCGAGCCGGCGCTCGCGACCGAACTGGCCCGGGTGCGGCTGTCCCGCGAGACCCGCGCCGAGCGGATGGTCGACCTGCTCCAGGCCGACGGCATCGACGTCACCTGGGACGAGGTGCTCCAGCACGCCGCGGGCGGCACCGTCGGCCGGCCGCACCTGGCCCAGGCCCTGATCCGCCGCGGCCTCGTCGGCACGGTGTCGGAGGCGTTCGAGCCGGAGTGGCTCGGGCGGCGGTACCGCGTGCCCAAGGAGGACATGGACGTCTTCATGGCGCTCCGTCTCGTCCAGGGGGCGGGCGGCGTGCCCGTCTTCGCCCACCCGCGCGCGACGACGCGCGGCCCGGTCGTGCCCGACTCCCTCATCGTCGAGATGGCCGGCGCCGGCCTGTTCGGGCTGGAGGCCGACCACACCGACCACACGCCCGAGGAGCAGCAGCACGTCCGCGCCCTCGCCGGTGAGCTCGGGCTGGTCGTCACCGGCTCCAGCGACTATCACGGCCACAACAAGACCGTCCGGCTCGGTGCCCGGACCACGCGGCCCGCGGTGCTGGAGCGGATCGTCGCCGCCGCCTCCGGAAGCGACGTGGTGGGGTGACCACCGAGGCGTACAGCGGCTCGGGCGATCCGCGGCGCAGCATCGAGCTGCTGTGGGGCACCGGCCCGGCGCCGAAGCGGGGGCCGAAGCCGAAGTTCACGGTCGCCGGGATCGTGGCGGTGGCGGTGTCGCTGGCCGACGCGGAGGGCCTGCCGGCCGTCTCCATGCGCCGGGTGGCCGAGCAGCTCGGCGTCACGGCCATGTCGCTGTACACCTACGTGCCGAGCAAGGCCGAACTGCTCGACGTCATGGTCGACACGGTATGCGCGGAGGCCGTCCCGCCGACGTTCGTGACGTCCGGATGGCGGGACCGGCTGCACGAGGTCGCCAGGAACAACTGGGAGTTGTACCGCAGGCATCCGTGGCTGCTCGAGGTCGCCACCACACGGCCGGTGCTCGGCCCGAACGTCATCGCGAAGTACGACTTCGAGCTGCGGGCCTTCGACGGCGCCGGGCTGTCCGACATCCACACCGACATGCTGTTGACCCTCGTGCTCAACTACGTGGCGGGCGCGGCCCGGGCGGTCGTGCAGGCCGACCAGGCGGAGGCCCGCACCGGCATGACCGAGGAGGAGTGGTGGAGCACCTACGGCCCGCTGCTCGGGGAGGTCCTCGACCCCGACCGCTGGCCGACGGCCGCCCGGGTGGGGCAGACGGCCGGCGAGGAGTACGGCGCGGGTGACCCGCTGCGGGCCTACGAGTTCGGGCTGGAGCGCGTGCTCGACGGGATCGCGGCCCTGGTAGGGGCCTCGCCGCGGCACCGGTGACCCTGCGGCGCCGCGGCGAGGGGGCTTGCTCCTCCTAGCGGAGGGTCGTGTAGATCGTCTTGGTCAGCGTGCCGTTGGCGTCGTCGCCGTCGAGCGACCACACCATCGCGCCGCCGTAGCCGCCGAGGCGGATGTACAGCGACTTCTGGGCGACGACGAGCGGGTCGTCGAATGTCCAGAACGTGGTGCCGTTGAAGAGCCATGCGCTGCCGGACAGCGGGTCGTGGTACACCTTGTAGCCCTGCTGCGGCAGCGTCGCCAGCACCTTGTAGTCCTCGTTGCCGGCGGCCCACGTGGCGGGCGCCGGGCCGGTGGCCGGCTGGAACAGGCCGCGGTTGGCGTTGGTGACGCCGGTCCAGCCCTGCCCGTAGTACGGGATGCCGAGCACGAGGGCCTTCTTCGGCGCGCCGCGGTCGGTGTACGCCTTCAGCGTGGTGGCACCGCTGAAGTCGGGCGTGGTCGGGTTGTTCCGCGGGATGAACAGCGCGGACTGCTGGTTGGTGGTCGTCTCCCACGTGCCGTGGAAGTCGTACCCCTGGATGGTGGCGAAGTCGAGGTACTTGAAGATCTTCTTGACCTCGAAGCCGGCGTCGATCTTCACCGGGTTGGCCGGCAGGAACGCCGTCAGCGTCGCCTTCTTGCCGAGCTGCTTGCGGAACTCGGCGACCATGAGCGTGAAGTTCTGCTTGTCCTCGGGCCGGATCACGTTGCCCGGGTTGCCCTCCGAGCCCGGCCACTCCCAGTCGAAGTCGAAGCCGTCGAAGACGCCGGTGTTCCAGAACGTCTCGATGCAGGACTTGACCAGGGCCTTGCGGGACTCGTCGGTCAGCACCGCGTTGGAGAAGTTGGCCGACAGGGTCCAGCCGCCGAGCGACAGGAGCACCTTGAGGTTGGGGTGCTTCTTCTTGAGCTTGAGGAGCTGGTTGAAGTTGCCGGCGAGCGCCTGGCCGGGCTCGTCGGCGACGCCGTCGACGCTCTCCTCGGCGCTGACGGGGCGCTGCCAGTCGGCCCACGGGTCGGCGGACGCGCACTTGCCCGATGCGTCGACGTTGCCGAAGGCGTAGTTGATGTGGGTCAGGCGAGCGGCCTGGCCACTCGTCTCGAGGTTCTTCACGTAGTACTGGCGGCCGTAGATGCCCCACTGGATGAAGTACCCGACGCGCTTGTACTGGTCCTGGTGGGGTGACGAGTGTGCGGAAGCGGTGCCCGGCACGAGCGCGATCGACGCCAGTGTGAGGGAGACCGCGGCCCCGGCCAGGAACGAGCGTTTGCCCATGCACCCTCCATGACTGTTAGGAAACTTCACTGTTGACTGGCAACGTAGGGGCACAGTTCGATGCCGTCAAGGCTTGGTGGTTCGACGGGGGTGGATCGCGGACAATTCGGCCGTGGATCTGAAGCTGCTCGGCGAAGTCTTCGTCACCCTGCTCGTCATCCTGGACCCGCCCGGCGCGGTGCCGATCTTCCTCGCCCTGACCGGGACGATGACGCGCGAGCACCGGCACAAGGCGGCCCTGCAGGCGGTCGCCCTGGCGTTCGGGGTGATCGTCGCGTTCGCGCTCGTCGGCCGGCAGATCCTGCAGTACCTCCACATCGATCTCCCGGCACTCCAGGGAGCCGGCGGGTTGCTGCTGCTGCTGGTCGCGCTCGAGCTGCTGACCGGCAAGACGGACGACCCGCGCAACGAGGTGACCTCGAACGTGGCCCTCGTGCCCCTCGGCACGCCGCTGCTGGCGGGTCCGGGCGCGATCGTGGCGACGATGCTCTTCGTCCGCCGCGCGGACGACTGGTCGGGCTACGGGGCCGTGGCGGTCGGCATCGTGGCCGTGATGCTGGTGGTCTGGCTGGTCCTGCGCTTCTCGGGCATCCTGGTGCGCATCCTGCGCCCGAGCGGCATCGAGGTACTGACCCGCATCGCCGGCCTGCTCGTCGCGGCCATCGCCGTGCAGCTCCTGGCCGACTCCATCGGGGCCTTCGTGACCGAGTACCTGCACCAGCCCCACTGATTCCGGTTTTGTCGTACCTGGGTGGCAGGATCTGGGTGTGGACATGGAGCAGCTCGGCCTCTTCGCCCCGCCCCGGCGGCTGTTCACCTGCACGCCCAGCAAGCTGGGCAGCTACGAGGACTGCCCGCGTCGCTACCGGTTCTCCTACGTCGACCGCCCGTCCCCGCCCAAGGGCCCGCCGTGGGCGCACAACTCGCTGGGTGCCTCGGTGCACACAGCCCTCCGCAGCTGGTATGCGCTGGATCCCGAGCGCCGCACCCCGTCCGTCCTGCCGAAGCTCCTCCAGGCGACCTGGGTCAAGGAGGGCTATCGCGACGAGGAGCAGGAGCGCGAGGTCTTCCGCCGCGCCCTGACCTGGCTGGAGTCCTACGTGGACTCGCTCGACCCCCACGACGAGCCCGTGGGCGTCGAGCGCACGGTGGCCGCCCGCACCGAGACGCTGGCCCTGTCCGGCCGCGTGGACCGCATCGACCAGCGCGGCGATGAGCTGGTCATCGTCGACTACAAGACCGGCCGCACCCCGACGACCCCGGACGAGGCACGCGGCTCGCGCGCCCTGGCCCTGTATGCGATCGCCGCCGAGCGCGTCTTCCGCCGCCCGTGCCGCCGCGTCGAGCTCCACCACCTGCCGTCGGGCACGGTGGCCGCGCACGACCACACCCGGGAGTCCCTGGACCGCCACCTCCGCCGCGCCGAGGAGACGGCGGCCGACATCCTGGCCGCCGAGGCCGCCGTGCAGGAGGGCACCGACCCGGACACGGCGTTCCCGACGGCCTCGGGTTCGTGGTGCTCCTGGTGCGACTACCGCAAGTCCTGCCCGGCGGGCCAGGAGCACCCGGCCCGCGACCCCTGGACGGCCATGGACCGCCGCCCCGCGCCGGAAGACCTCTGACGGACCGCTCGGAGGGTGTACGGCCCGGCCAGACGCAGCGCCAGTCACACCTTCGGCTCGCGGTGCTCGGCTCGCGGTGCTCGGCTCGCGGTGCTCGGCTCGCGGTGCTCGGCTCGCGGTGC